>JALGVA010000064.1 GCA_029820295.1 Candidatus Zipacnadia bacterium | reverse complement strand
GGTGCCGGCGATCGAGGGATGGGCCGGGTGGCTGTGCGAGCGAATGGAGGATGCGGGCTTCCTGACCAGGCTCCGGGGCAACCGAACGGTCTACCGGCTGAGCGCGAGCGAGGATGCGCTGGACGGGCTGATCGCGGAGGGAGTGAAGCGCGGGGAGATCGAGTTCTGAGTGGTCGGATGCTGGACGCTGTTGAGAACCTGGACGACTACCTGCGGCGCTACGGGCGGGACCTGGCCGGCAACATCGTCGAGCGGGCGGAGCCGCTCTACACGCCGGGCGACGAATGGGACCCCAGGCTGTATGGAATGGGCAAGCGTCCCTACCAGGCGCAGGGCGACGCAATCATGGCGGTTTCGCGTCTGTTGGGCGAGGCCGAGTCCGCGCTGGTCGTGGGCGAGATGGGCTGCGGCAAGACCCTGATCGGTCTCAGCATTCCCTATGTGCATGGCTCTGCGGAGCGACCGAACCGCACGCTGGTCATGTGCCCCGGACACCTGGTGAACAAATGGGTGCGCGAGGCCACGGAGACGATCCCCGACGCTGAAGGCTACATTATCGACGGGCTGGGTGATGTGCTTGACCTGGACCCCTCATCGCACCCGGACAGGCCGGAGTATCTGGTGGTCAGCAAGGAGCGGGCGAAGCTGGGCTACGCCTGGGAGCCGGCGGTGATCGAGCGGCGCGACGGCTACTGCTGCCCGCGCTGCGCGGAGCTGGTGGTGGACCGCGACGGCATCCCGGTTGACTACGCCTACCTCGATCGCAACAGGCGCTTCTGCGGAGAGTGCGCGGCGCCGCTGTGGCAGGCGGACAACTCGCGGGTGCGGCGCTACCCGATCGCGGACTACGTCAAGCAGCACCTGCGCGGCTACTTCGACTTCTTCATCGCCGACGAGGTGCACGAGCTGAAGGGCGGCGACACGGCGCAGGGCAACGCGTTTGGGGCGCTGGCGTCGGCGTGCGGGAAGACGGTCGCGCTGACGGGGACATTGCTCGGCGGCTACGCCGACGACATCTTCTACGTGCTCTACCGGCTTGACCCGACGAAGATGCAGGAGGAGGGTCTGGGCTACGGCGAGGTGGGCAAGTGGATGGGGCGCTACGGAGTCCTGGAGCGGGTCACGAAGTACACCGGGGCGGACAACGTCTTCTCGCGGGGGCGCAAGAGCGGGACGCGGATCAAGCGCAAGCCGGGCATCTCGCCGGGCGTGTTCTCGCGGCACCTGATGGACCGCGCGGTGTTCCTGGACCTGGAGGACATCGCGGATGATCTGCCCTCGCTCAGCGAGGAGGCCGAAGGTATCCGCATGAGCGACGAGCTTGAGGCGGCGTACCGCGAGCTGGAGGATGACCTGACTGAGGCCATGCGCGCTGCGCTGACCCAGGGCGACAAGTCGCTGCTGGGAACCTACGTGAACGCGCTGCTGAGCTACCCCGACCGGCCGTTCGGGTACGAGCCGCTTGTGCATCCGCACACCGGGGACCTGATCGCGAAGCCACGGGAGCTGCCGCAGGACGAGGCGTTCCCCAAGGAGGAGCGGCTGCTCGAGCTGATCCGCGGAAGCCTGGACGACGATCGGGGCGTCTTCGCCTACTGCCAGTACACCGGGAAGCGGGATGTGACTGAGCGGCTGCACGGGCTGCTCTTGGACGAGGGCATTCGCTCGGAGGTGCTCACGGCCTCGGTGAAGCCGGCGGACCGGGAGAGCTGGCTGAGCGACAGGACAGACGCGGGGGTGCGGGTGGTGATCGGCAATCCCCGGTTGGTGCAGACCGGGCTCGACCTCTACGAGTTCCCGACGCTGGTGTTCTACCAGACGGGCTACAGCATCTACTCGCTGCGCCAGGCCTCGCGGCGGTCGTGGCGGATCGGGCAGGACCGGGACGTGCAGGTGCACTACCTGTACTACCGGCCGACCATGCAGGAGCGGGCGATGCAGCTCATGGGGAAGAAGCTCGAAGCGTCGCTGGCGGTGGAGGGCAAGTTCTCAGAGCAGGGCCTGCTGGCAATGACGCAGGGCGAGGACATGACGACTGCGCTAGCCAGAGCGCTGGTGGATGGCTTGGAGGGCGAGGGCGTGGAAGACATGTGGTCGCGGATGAGCGGGCGCGAGCAGGACGATGCTCCGCCGTCCTACGCTGATGGGCTGCTGTTTTATGTGGATCCCGTTAATGCGGAGAAGCGCGTGCGAAAGCGCAGGCACAGATCGGGGGTGTCGAGTGATGAACAACTCTCGCTGTTTGGCGAGTGACGAACCGCCGTCGTGGGGCGCTCGTGCTCTGAGGAAGACGTGAGATAATTCGATGAGTAGCAAGGAGGGATCAGGGACGCCCGCCGCAAAGAGCACCCCAAGTCCAGGCATGCTGAGGCCCGAACAACGGGCCCAACGTGAGACAGCGGGCATGGAGCTGAGATCCAGGAGCCTACGTCGACATTGGTGTGGGCGTCAGTCCCTCGAGCGATCCAGCTTGTGTGCCCAGCGTGTATAGTGCATGACGGCCGTTTCGCCGGGAATCGGGCGCGCGCAGTGGTACGGCTTGTCTGACCAGGGGAATTCACCGTCACTGGTGACACAACCGATGGGACGAGGGGTGGATCGTGCATGAAAGCGCCAGCTCTGGTGTGGGCTGCAATCACAGTCTCTGTAGCCGCGGCTGGGACGGGCGGCGTTGTCCTCACGCAACGGCTTACATCGGCACAGGAACTGGGCGACACAACATGGTTCCGGGTACATGCTGGGGGGGAACCGTTTGACCTCCAGATCGCTGGCGACGTGGACGTGCCAGCACTTAGGGGAGCCCCCCTAGCGATCAAGGAACTCAGTGATCGCGTGCCGCGGCTGTTCGTGACAGACGCTGATGGGCGGGAACTCGCCCCACAGGATGCGTTCCAGCTGTTCATCAGAGTCCAGTCCGGCCTGAAGCTATCCGCAACGAGAGCGCTCAGTGCGGAGGAGTTCATCGCTTCTCGGGACTTCGTGCGCGAGCGGCCGGGGGAGTACCGCATCTGGGCTCCGGCCTACACAGCATCCTGGTGGCGCGAGGGGTTCATCTACGGCCTGCATCTTCCGCTTGGCGGCCTCGACAACCCCGGGCACCGCGAGACCATGTACGCGCAGGTCCTTCTTGATGCTGCCACGCAGCCTGGCGTTCCAGGGCGCATGGCGGCTGAGCAGGATATCTTGACGCTCGTATCACAAGTAGAGGACGCTAGCGGCCTAACGCTTGAACTCGCCGAGCAGCTTCTCGCAGGGAACCCTCAACGGGCCTTGTCGCGGACCGACTTCGGCGAGGCCCTCGCTGCGATCTCCTCGCTCTTGACCAGGACTGAGACTGGCGGCCAGCTGGCAAAGCTCTGGTCTTCGCCCCGGCGGGCGGCGGCGCTGACGCACATCAGGCAACTCAACCAGGTGCTGGGGCTGGTCGGCACGCCGCTGCAGCTCACACAAGAGACGGCACGAGAGCTTCTCATCAGCTCGCTGTGCGACGCCGATGCCGAAGTCAGGCTGGCAACGCTTCGGCGCTTACTTGAGGAGCATGGGGAACGGTTCGACCCGCTGGTAGTCAAGGCCTTCCAGTCCGCGCAGGCGGAGTTCGAGAGCCGCAAACAGGCCCGGTACGAAGGCTATGTTGACGCCTTCCGGCGCGCACTCGTCGGTCACGACGTGGTGGACTCTGGCGAGTTGATGCTCAATCTGCTCAAAGTACTGGAGCCGTACGTTGAACAGCTGTCGTCCGCGACGCTAAGTGAGCTATCCGCGACCGCTACACCGTACCGGCTCTCCTACGAGGTACTCAGGCTGGTGCAGTCGAGCAAGCTGGAGGTCCAGCGGATGATGCTCGCTGTGACCCTTCAGCGTCAGTTGTTTGACAGCGGTGCCGTCGCGGCGTCACTTGAGGCCCTGGAGCCGGATAGAGCAGCTCTCGACGACATAGATCACCTGATCCAGCTCTTCGAACTCAACAGCTATCTGGCGTGGTACGCGTACCACAAGTATGGTCTGCTTATGGAGGGCAACGCGGCCCTCGCTCTGCAGGACGCGATCTCTGGGGGTGCCGTCACTGAGGTACGGGGGCATCTCCAGGATCAGGAGACTGCTGCATTGCAGAGGTACGAGCATTGCTGTCCGCCCTACTTCCTCACGTGGGGTCAGGGCCCCGGCCCTGCGACTGCGAACACGCAGGCTGAGTACGAGTGGTTTGCGTGGAAGTGCGGCCTGTCGCTGCCGGGGACTGAGCCCGTCCCAGTGCTGTTGGCATTTGAATCGGGCCATTACCAGCCGCCGGCCGAGGTACAGATTGCCCGTGCCACAGGGGAGTCCGTGGCCGTGTTGAGCGCGGCCGAGGAACCGGCCTGGACTGCTGGAGGCTCAAGCCTCGTCTTTGCGCGGGAGGGCTCTATCTGGACGTACAGCCCCGCTACAGATACTGAGAAGGAGCTCTGCCGAGTGGGCGCGAGCATCGAGGGGCTGTCGGTGTCCCCAGACGGTGAACGGTTCGCCTGTTGCTGCGACGGTGGGGTGTATGCCGGCCACACACTCACAGGCGAACTGCGCGAACTGGTCTCGCCCCCGGAAGTGAGGCGCGCGGAGGATGATCTGCCATGGTTCCTGGCCGGCGCTTTTCCGCCTTTGAAATGGAGCCGAGACGGGGGCAGCGTGATGTTCGGCGTGGCGGTTCGCGATGAGGGCACGGGAGCTGGCCACTATGAACTGCATGTCGCGGGGGTCGACGACGGGCACAGGCAGACACTGTTCGAGGACTTCGATCTCAGTAGCCATGACCTGTACTGGACGGACTCGCCGGACTGGATGTGGCTGATCGACAGGCGGGCCTCGCGAGTCTGTCTGCTGTGCACAGATGGGACTCTCCGCGACATGGGACCACTGCAGGAGGAGGCGCTCGTCCGACCTTCCCCCAGCGGAGCCGCGTTGGCCGTCTTGGCCGCCGGCGGAACCACTGTTCTGGAACGGGAAGGCAATCAGTGGCAGATACCTGCGTCCGGTGGCGCGCAGGCGGCTGACTGGGGTGCTGCCGGAGGCCTCCTTGCGCTGCTCCAGCCACAGCAGGGGAGCGTGTCGCTGCACGACGTCTCGCGGCGCTCTTCCATAGAGCACCACCTCCCCGACGCGTGCCGCCAGGCTACGCAGGTGGCCGTGAATCCGCAAGGGCGCAGCCTGGTGTGCTTCAGCGACAGCCAGCGGAAGATGTGGGTCGTGGGTACGGATGACGGTCGCGTCGAGGAGATCAAGCTCAGCGGGTTGCCGATCTCCGTTGCATGGTCGGGTGATGCCGAGACCATGGCCGTGCTCGAATGGCAGGAACACCCCGAGTTGGATTACCAGCTGGAACTCGTAGGGCCGGAAGGCACAGTTAGGAACCTTGGGGTGGTCGGGACATGGATGCGGTACGGCCGACGCCCGCTGATAGCCTGGAATCAGGACATGACGCAGGTCCCCGGCAGCGCGTCGGCGAGGCGCACGTCGGACATCGGCGCAGGACTCGACCACGTTGGCCCGTCCTTGACGCTCACGTGCCCGGGAACGGGCTACGTGGCCTATGAAGTCCCCCCCGGTCTCCAGAGACGGCCGCCAGCATGGTCCGGCGGAAACGCAGTTCACATCTCCAATGGCGGAACGGCCATCTACGAGTTCGTGATCCCGGCGCCCTTGGCGCCAACCGAAGTGAGGGACACGTTTGAGCCTCGCGTCACCATACAGGGGCAGGGGTCAGCAGCGATCGGTGAAGGCGTAGGTATCAGTGCCTGGAATGGCACCTCCTGGGAGCGGCTGCCTGCGCGGAGGTCGATGGACGGATATGCGGTCGATGTGGCGTCTCATTGCGTCCTCCCGTCGGAGACTGGGAGCCGTTGCCATCGGGTTCGGGTTCGGGTGGAGAGCAATCTCACAGGCGGAGTCGACATTCGCCGAGTCGACTGTGTAATCCCGAGGGAGCAGGTAGGAACCAGGGATGCCGGGTTCGTCGCAGCGGCGCTTGCTTCGGAGACCTGCAGGAACCTGGCCGACGGTTTCGCGCAGCTCGGTCTTGAGGAGGGTACCGAGTTCGACAACGGGGTGTTCCTTTGCCGGCTCGCGCGGGGCGCAGGTCTCGGTGAGGACCTGTTCGAGATCGCGGTATCCTACGGCGGCCCGTGGACGCCGGTTGCAGCATGCCGGGCACTGCAGGCGTCCTACAGCGACTGTGCTGACGCAGCGTCACCAGCGCGGGGGGTGATCGCGATCCACGCGGAGTGGTACAGCGAGGGCTACGTGCGGCATGAGGCACCTGTCGCGGATGACATGGCAGTCGCCCTGCGTGCTCTCGCGGACGAGTTCGACGCTCTCGCTACCGACTACCTCGACGGCAGACCGACGAGCAGCCGGGAGCTGAAGATAGCCGCATGGATTAAGGAGGACTGCCCGGTACCCGTCCGCTACTATCACCGCGAGTCCCTGCGGCGCTCGCTGCTTGAACACCTGGCTGGACCAGGAAGTTGCTGGGAGAGCGGATGGAGGCTGCTCAAGGACTCCGCCCCCGATGACGGATCAGCGATCGTGGCTGGGAGTGCTATTGCACTTGGCAAGGCGGCGAGAGGGTACCTCAGCGCCTGGGCGTCCGACCTGGGCGGGGCGGCCGGAGAGCCTGCAGGCAGTGAAGAGGCAGAGGCGATACGACGCCTGATACGAAGCTATGAATCCCTCGTGGCCCGCGTGGGGGCTGAACTCGATGATCAAGATCTCGCCGCGTATGCCGAACTGCTGGAGAAGCACCCCGGCCTGAGAGCGAACACCGGTCTGGCCGGAGATATCACCGCGCAGGACGTGGCCATCATGTTCGATGACGGTCCCCTGCGTCTCACAAGCAACACAGTGATCGGCGAGATAGACGTGGCGTTCGAGAAACCCGGGCTGGCTTGGGCGACGTATCTCACTCAGAGTCGTCTGACAGGATGGTTCGATGAGCTCAACGGCGAAGGTGAGGAAGAGGAGACACAGCGGAACAACATGTTGATCCGTTCAGTCGCCGGGGAGTGGATCATCCAGGAGCACGAATCTGAGATCATCGCATCTTCCATGGTCCGCGTTGACAACGCGGAAGCGGGCGGGCCAGACGTTCAGCCATCGGGAAGCGACAGGATTGCTTTCGTCAGCAGTCGCGACGGCAACAAAGAGATATACGCCATGGATTCTGACGGCACGAACCAAGAGAACATCAGCCGGGCACCCGACAGTGATGAGTGGGATCCGCGCTGGTCTCCTGACGGCAGCAGACTCGCGTTCGCCAGCGACCGAGATGGGCAACCGGACATATGGGTGATGAATGCTGACGGGACCGGTCCGCAAAACCTGACTCCCGGGGCCTCGGCTGAGGAGAGGTGTTCGTGGTCCCCAGACGGCACGCGGATCGCATACGCCACAAATGCCTATGGTGACGGCGAGATATGCGTGATGAATGCGGACGGTTCCGGCAAAGTGAGGCTGACAGACAACGACGTCACTGAGACAGATCCCCGCTGGTCACCTGACGGCGGAGCAATAGCATTCTCAAGACCGATGAACCCCGGTTCGAGCTGGGGGAACTGGCAGATCTTCGTGATGAACGCTGATGGAACCTCTGAAACAAGGCTAAGCAACAACACGCACGATGACCGAAACCCCGAGTGGTCACCCGATGGAAATGAGATCGTCTTCAGCCGGAACCGGCACACCTGGGCTGACGAAATATGGATCATGAACGCGGACGGTTCAGACGAGAGACCACTGGTGCAGAGTTCTCATCGCAACATCTGGCCATCGTGGGCACCGGATGGTCTACGGGTCGTGTTCGGGCGCATGTCTGCGGGATCATGGAACTCGGAGCTGTGGGTCATCAATGCGGATGGCAGCGATCTCCACCAAGTCACTGACACCTCTGGAGACAACACTTATCCAGATTGGTCTCCTCTCCTGAACTGATTGCTTGAAGGAAGTAGCTGCGCGGCATCCCTGGGGCTCGCCGATGGTGGCGGGCCCCGGCAGCTTCCGCGTGCACGGCCCGTCCCCCAGGCAGCCGCGCCTCCGGCTGAAACCGACTTGCTGGTCTCGCCGTGCCGAGCCGTGGAGCGAGACGCACAATGTCGCTTTCCCCTTCAGCCGGTCATCTCCCGGATGTAGACCGTGAACCGGTGTACTGAACGGCCGCCTCCGGCGCACGGAAGGTAAGTGAAGATCAGGGCGCTCGCACAGAGGCGGGCGCTTCTACAGTCAAGAGGTGATTGCATGACAGCGACTGACACGAGCGAGAAGGCGACTTCGGCGTTCAAGCCTGTGGTGGTCGAGGACGGCAAGGTGAACGGCAAGCCGATCATCAGGGCCTGGGAGAGCTTCAGCGGGTGGTACTGGCTGGCGACCGAGGACACCGGCGACGGGCTTTACTTCGGGTTCGTGATCGGGTCCTGCCCGGAGTGGGGCTACTTCAGCGCCGACGAGCTGAAGAGCCTCAGCCCGAAGGTGTGGGAGTTGCCGCCGAGGGCCATCAAGTGGTTCAGCAAGACGGTCGACTGGTGAGGCGGCCGGGCGGATGACGAGAGGACGCCCGCGATGCCAGCCCGGTGTGGGCCGTGAAGGAGACGAGGAGGTGATAGCATGGCAGAAGTGACGGGACGGATAGAGAGCATCGAGGAGAAGACTGCGCAGAACGGCGGGAGCTACCTGGTCGTGGATCTCGAAGGACACGATCAGGGCTTCTTCGACTGGGGGAACCACGTCGGCGCAGCCGGGGCTGAGGTCGGCGACGCCGTGAGGATCGAGCACGGCGGCGGCAGGTACCCGCGGATCAGCAGCCTGGAGAAGGTGGATGGCGGCGACGTTGGGGCGGTGGCAGTCGGAAGCGGCGTGAATGGCAGAGAGCGCAGGATCGTCAGGCAGAGCGTGCTGAAGGCTGCAGTGGATCTGCTCTCGCAGTCGGACCTCGATCACGCCGAGCGTGAGCTGCGGGTGGTCGAGCTGGCCGGACGGATGGAAGAGTGGGTGCTGCGTTAGCGGCGCGGGCTCAGAGCTGGAGGGGGGAGCGCGCGGGCCTCTCCCCTCGTCCTCCGTTCTGGCAGGCGCGCGGAGGCCCGGAGAGTCGGCAGGCAGGGAGCGGGTGGAGGCCCACGCGGGACGCGGGGAGCAGGGCGGTTGGCCTGCGGGCAAGGCGGGAGGAGGCGCGGTCGGGCGAAACCCTCTTCAAGCTTCGCCCTGAAGTGATGGTTTCAAACGAAGCCAGAATGACGCTTTCGCCCTCCTTAAGTCGGCTATCGGTCAGCGGAGAGGGTGGTCAGACGGCTCTTGAGGAGAGAGGCGGGAAAGGGGTGGGAACATCAGAAGGGATGTAGGTGGTGGGGGCGGACCCTCGGGCGCAACCCTCTTCAGGCTTCGCCCGGACGCCATGGCATCAGGCGAAGCCAGAATGATCCTTTCGCCCTCGGTAGGTGGGTCGTCGCGGAGCAGAGGCGGTGAGCGAGGCAGGTCGTGAGGAGAGGGAAGGGAAAGAGCAGTGGCACGGGCTAGGAGGGGGGGCCGTGAGTGGCTTCGTAGGCGAAGGGGCATGGGTGTCGGAGTGCGGCTGCGAAGCAGGGGAAGCGCCGAGGCACGAGTGTGCGGGCGCGGTGTCAGGGTGTTGGTGAGCAGGCCGCGAGGCGATTGGCCGTCGCGGGAGATGCAGGATCAGTGAGAAGGGGCATTGTGGGGTAATGGGGTAGTTGGTGAGATAGGTTCATGTAGTAATGGGTGAGAAGGGCGCACATGAATATGAGTTCGAGCGCCACTGCCAGCGTGTCACACGCGTCGATGGGGTGTCGCAGTGGCGCTGGCAGCAACTGAGAAGGAGCTGTAAGCGACGACGCCCAAGTCCCCAGAACGTGTCGCGCAGGTGTCGAGCAGCCGGCGCGAAGGTGGTAGGAGCGGGTGGAGCGCGTGGATCGGCCACGGCTCATCGCCGTGTGTATCGGCGTGGACGAATATGAGGATCCGACGTTGTCGTCGCTCGCGAACGCGGTTGCGGACGCCGAGAGCGTGGCCAGAGCGATCGAGCAGACGCAGCCGAGCGCTGCGTGCGAAGTGGTGCGCGTATACTCAGGGGCGCGTGAAGGCGAGCCGACGAAGACGCGGATACTGCAGACGCTGCGGGGCGTGGGCACAAGGGCGGGGGCCGGAGATACCGTCGTCGTGTTCTTCGCGGGGCACGGACGAGGGGTGGCGGGTAGGCCGATGCTTGTCCCCGCAGACGGGGACGTGCACCACGCCGACGATGTGGGCAGCCTGATGTCGGTAGACGAGGTGTTGGGGGCGTTTGCGGGCTGCGCTGCTCGCCAGCGCTTCCTGCTGCTGGACGCGTGCCAGGCGGCGTCAGGTCAGCTTGCACACGAGGACACAGACGGACATCGCGGCCACGCCGGCGCGGAACGCGGGCGGGCACGAGGGACGGTCTCGCATGAGTTCGTCAAGGGTCTGCGAACGCGAGCCGATGAGTGGGTGATGCTGCTGGCGTGCAGTCCTGGTGAGGTCGCCATAGAGCACGATGACCACGGGCTGTTCTCCTACTTCGTGTCGGCGGGTCTTCGGGGTGAAGCAGACCTGGACGCCGATGGGGTGGTCGGACTCGGGGAACTGGTGCAGTATGTGGGCTCACGAGTGCCGGAAGTCG
The DNA here is from genome assembly GCA_029820295.1 of Candidatus Zipacnadia bacterium. GTDB lineage: Bacteria > Armatimonadota > Zipacnadia > Zipacnadales > UBA5352 > JALGVA01. The sequence continues at coordinate 16,023 of JALGVA010000064.1, read as the reverse complement.
CCAGGTCGTTGGCCGGACTTGACCAGCACCCGATGGTGATCTGGCGCGGGCACGCCACGATTCCGTTGACGACGGTTGGGGGAGTGGCCAGTCAGACGCGTCCAGCGCAGTACGATCGGCGACCGGCGCCCGGGAGGGGGTTCGCGGCGCTGTGGTTGGCGCGATCGGTCGGCGGCGGACAGTGGGCGACGATGCCCCTGGCCGCCTTCGTGAAGAACGGCGTGGGAGTCATGTACGCGATAGCGGTGGCTCTCGAGGTTCTGGCCTTCGCGCCGTTGCCCTACTTGGGGGCCTGGTTGGCTGCGGCGGGGATTGCGGCGGCGGGGAGCTTCCTGGTCTGGCGGTCTGTGCTGGCCCTCGCGGTAGCGGCTTGTGAGCGCGCATGGCACGCCGGCGGTTACGTGACCGCTGCAGTAGTCGTGGCGTGGCAGCTTGTAGTGCTGGTAGGTGTGGCGGCGCTCCCGAGGTACGCAACGACGGGCGTGGGCCACGGGGGCCTCTTGGGGGGGGCCATCGGCCTCCTGGCTATCGCCGGCGTAGTTGTGGTAATGGGGATCAATGGCTTCCAGTTCATCCTGGCGTTGGCCGACCTGCTCTCGCGAGGCGAGAGGGTGCCTGTCCTCTCAGGGCTGGCGGAGCTGCAGCGTACGTGGTTCCAGGCCAGGTTCCCGAACCGGATCGCGATGCAGTCGATCCACCCGCTCGCGTACCTGCTGGTGTTCGGGCTCGTGGGCGGCGGGGTCCTGGTGGCGCACATCGGCTCCTTGCTGTGGCAGGAAGAGCTGAGTGCCGGGCAGGAGCTGGTCATCGGCCGGGACTTCGCGGTTCTGCTGTTGATCTGGATGTTGGTGGCCTGGTACCAGGCCGCACACCGTTTCGTGTCCGGACAGGCCAGGCCGCAGGTGTGAGATGATGGTCATAGACGAGCACTATCGGCCATGGGTGAGTCGTCCGGCTGTCTTCTGGTCAGTGGCGATGGCCGGCACTCTGAGCTTCTGCCTCTGGTCCAGATCGTGGCAGGACGCAGTTCACGTCGTCTACGATCTGGTCTCGGGATTCGCGGTGTTCTCCTTCGTCGCCCACATCGTGGTGGCCGGGCTCGATGGGCGGCGCGGTGTGTGGTGGTGGGTGCGCGCCTTGCTGCTGGTGCCGATGTCGGCGGTGGCGGCGGGAAGAGTGGCACTTGGCTGGAGGATCTCGGGGCACCTGACCGACGTCCTGATCGTGGCCGGGGCGCAGACAGCTGACGGCGGTCTGCCACGACTCGCTCGCGTGCTCTACTGGGTGCCCGTCGCTGTGGCACTGTGGCTTCGGTGGTCCCGTCTGGACGTGGATGGCCATGGCGAGACGTATGCGTCCTTGGTTGCCGCGGCGATCTTCCTTGGTCTGGGGATGCTCGGGGCGCACGTTGCCCGGTCGGGTGCACAACGGGGTACGAGCAACGGCGGCTCCAACCGCGGAAGGGACGAAGTGGAGGAACTGCTCTTCCGCGCAAGACGGGGAACCGAGGATGTGGTGGCCGACCTATCGCCCGAAGAACTCGTGGTCCTCGATCGGGTGTGGGCTGGCCTCGAGGCGGAGTTCCGCCGCTGGAACGGTAGGTCGCCGGACTGGCTGGCCGCGTGGCGGTACCGCCGGCGCGTGAAGTCGCTGCTCGGGCCGGATGTCCGCGTGCGGGGAGCGCATCCACTGACGCCAGCGGTTGCAGGCGTGCTGATGGCCTCGATGCTCGAGTTGGCGGCGGCTGGCGCGACGGGCTCTGAGGAGATCGAGCGAACTGTGGCCCGGCACGTGTCCCGCTTCGGACAGGGGTCGGACGATGCGGCCCTGGCAGAGCGTGCGATCAAGGCGCTGATGACGCTCACGGACGCGCGCCCGGGGTCGTTCGAGCGGAAGCCGTATGTCGTCTACCAGAGGGGCAGGGATCCGGAGCGGTTCGACGCTGTGGAGCTTGAGCGGTGGCGAGAGAAGGGATCGCATGGCAAGCATGCAGTCTGTGTGGACGAGCCGCGTGGGAACTGCCGGATCGGCACGACGGACGTGGAGCTGACGGACCTGCCCCTCGCCACGTTCGCCCGACTTGCGATGGCGGGAGATGGCGAGGTGGGTGTTCGTGAGTTGTTCGAGTTCGCATACGGCAGCGACTTTGGCCGTGATGCTACAGGCGGCCAGAAGGTCAGAGACAACGTGGCCGCCATCAGGGCTGCCCTTGCGGACAAGGGCTTTGACGTCGATGCCCTCGTACCCCCTGCGTCGCGCGGGAGGTACAGGTGGCGGGGCTCGACAGACTTCTCCGTGGTGAGCTATTCAAGGCCCCAACGGCGGCGGGCGTAGACCTCGGCAATGTCCGCCCAGGCGCCGACGAAGGACGTGGCGTCACGGTATCTGTCCTCGCCCTTCTCACAGAACGTGGTGATTCGCGTCCAGTTGGCGGCGCACTCGTCATGGTGCGTGCAGAAGCACTCCTGGCTCTGCGGCACCAGGACGAGGCTCTGGACGTACCGTCCGCACCGGGCTTCTGGGTCGGCGGCGTACTCCTCCTGCAGGGCCGGCAGGTGTTCAGCGAACCGCTCCCTCCTCCAGCCCAAGCCAACTGAGTTGTAGGTGTCACCAGCGCCGAAGGTGTGCGCGAGGCAGGACCCTCCCGTGGGCGTACGGGAACCGCGTCTGCACCATGCCGCTGTGTCATACGGGCAGTAGGCTGCCCTTGCTCCCTCGACCAGAGCAGCAAACACCCTGATGAGCTGGTCGGGCGTGAGGGTCCCATGGGTCTGCAATGGCTGCCGAACGCGTGAGCTGAGTATGGGGGATATGACCTTCCCCAGTTGCCCGCCCCCTGTCTTCGTTGTACTCACCGGGCGTAGCTGAGCTGACCGGTAGAACTCCTCGCCCGGGCAGTAGCCATCAATGAACAGAGCCAGTGTGTCCCCGAAGTGGCGCTGGAATTGGACCATGCTGATCACTTGACGCCAAGCCTTATGACCTTATCGGTCCGATCTGCCGGATTCCACGGCCGCTCGATTGCAGTCTACGTCCAGTCGATTCCCCTCCACTGCTGTCCTGCGTATGCTTTGAGTTGCGGGTTCAAAGTCGGCGGGCGGGGCGGGATGACAGGTGCACGCAGCTTTGGCGCTGCTCTCGACATCCCAGTCCGAGGACACGATGAGTTCAGGGATTCATGTACGACCTGGTGGGAGGTGAGTTCGATGGCTGAGCTTCGCACGTACAGGACGGACCTGGAGGCGGTGCTGGCATTGACCTCGGCCCTGATCCTGGAGCTGGCCGTTCAGGGGATCGTGGACCTCGACCGGGTGAGGGAGATCGCCGTGGTCGAGGCGTTCCGACTTACCGTGGGACGTGCGGACGCGCCCGAGCTGTGGGGCCAACTGGTTCTCCCGTTCGAGGCGGACATCGACGATGTGTGGGGAGAGGAGCTGAGACCCGATGCGCAGGCTGATGGCCGCTGTGTTCGTGGTGTCGATGCTTCCTGGCTGTCTGCTGGAGTGTCCGACCCTTGACGACGCCGCCTCTGAAGAACCGCCGGAACCGCCGAAGACGGTCGTCGTCGTCCTCGACGTCACAGGATCGTTCTCGGACAGCTTCGATCGGGCGAAGACGGCGCTCTGCGAGGAAGTGCGGCGCGCGCGCCCGGGGGACGAGTGGTACTTCTGCACGATCACACAACGCAGCTGTAGCGACCGGGCGGTCGTGCCGGGGATCGAGCACGTGGAGTTCCCCGCTGTGCCCGACGCCGACAACCCGTTCTCCCGGGGGGAACGTGCTGCCAGCGAGCAGGCCACGGCCGAGTTCGAGCAGACCCAGGAGCGAGTCATGGACGCTCTTGAGGACTACCGGCCTGAGCCCGTTCAGGGCACGGACATCTACGGGGCGCTGAGTAAGGCGAGTTCGCTGCTGGACGAGCGCGAGGGACGACGGGTGCTCATCGTGGCCTCCAACTTCGGGGAGACTGAGGGACTGCAGGCCGAGGTCGACCTCAGCGGCGTGGAGGTGCACGTGCTGTTCCAGGGAGGTCCGGAGCCGGCGGAGGTCGCTCGACGCAGGGCTTCGTGGGAGAAGCAGCTCCGTGGGTTCGGCGTCCCCAGCGTCAGCTTCGTGGACCGGCCGAACTGGACCCGCCCCATCATTGCGGTCGGGAGTGGTGCACCGTGATCTGGATACCGGTGTGTGTGCTGGGCGCCGTCGCGCTGCGCTATATCGCGTGGTCGGTGCATGGGTTCGTGGACAGGCTGTTTGGCACGCTGGCGGTTGCACTCGCAGCACTGGAGTCCAGACTCGTCTCGGTCCAGGAAGCCGCGAAGCATGCTACAGGCAAGCTGTTCCCGAAGCCCGACGCCAGGGAGATCCTGCGGGCGGCGCTTGTCGCGGTGCTGCTTGGGGGCGGAGGCGCCGTTGCCCTGTGGGCCGAGTGGCAGTTGCTGAGCCTGACGATCCAGGGGATGTTCGGAGGCAGTCTCGTGGTTGGCCAGGCGGCGGCTGCCGCCTACATGGTGACCGTCGTTGGCGCCGGCTTCGTTCTCCTCGATGTGCTGGGCGTGCACTCGATCGTGCCGGGGCTCAACAGGAAGCAGCTACCGCGCCGAACCAAGGCGGCCTTTCGGCTGGCCGCCATCATCATCTTCGCCAGCCTCGTGCTGCTCTCGACCATCGCCGGGGTCTGGCGCACGTGGGCGAACAACGCGGACCAGGCGAGCACGTGGGGGGACGTCGTGTGGCCAGCGGCCTGGAACGGGGTGGCCATGGCCGCGCTCACGGTGGTTGCCGCGTTGCTTTCGATCGGCCTGCACGAAGCTCTGCGGCTCGCGATGGCAGCCGTGCTCGGCACCAGCCTCGTCGTGATGGCCGCGTGTACGACACTGGTGCATATCGTCCTGGCTCTGTGGGTCGCGCTGGGGGGCGCAGTCCATGGACTGCTTGATATACCGGTCGCGCTGGGCGCACTGATCGTGATGTGCGTGCAGTCCCTGTGGCCCCGCGGATCCTCTGGCGGTGGCATCGAGAGCCTGGACATCCAGCTGGGGGCGGAGCCCGAGGAACTCGAGGCCCAGGCTGACCCCGATCTTCCTACTCTCAGCCCAGACGAGCTTGCCGCGCTCTCTGGCGAGGGCGCCGAGCAGGCCGAGCAGCCGGGAGAGGAGGTGCACTGATGGGCAAGGTCCATGTCGACCGGAAGACCGTCGAGTGTCCTGAGCGGTTCGTGCCAGTCGAGAGACTGGCGCAGATGGCTGCGATCCCTCAGACGCGGGCGCTCGCCAGGGTCGAGCCGGACGGACGGCTGGTGGCGCTGCAGGAGCACGACGAGATCGACACCGAGCAGGCGCCCCAGCTGACCACGACGCCGCAGTTCGAAGGGTGGTGATGCCAGAAGACCGGGGGAGGAGCAGCTCGGGCTCCTCCCCCAGAGAGGAGATGGTGACCGTGACCAACGCCTACTTCAACGGCCCCAAGCTGCTGGCGGAGTTGCAGCAGATCGAGCCGGCGTTCCCGGGACGGGTCAGGCACGGTCGCATCCAGCAGATCGGCAGGTATGGGGTCTTCATCGATGGCTTCAGACTTCCGGTGACCCGCCAGGGCGACAGGTACGTTCGCCGGTTGGGCAACGGCTCAGTGGTGGACGCGGAGACCACCAAGCTGCTCCTGGTGATACCGGAGTCCTACGGGTTCGGTCGGGTCGTGGCTGACGAAGTGTACCTGGAACGCGGACTGCGGCTGCGTAGACCGCAGGGCGTGGTCGTGCCCGTCTCGCCGGCCCACTACATCGAGGAGCCGGCTCTCTCGCTGCACTCTCACAGTCCCTACCTGTTCACCGCCGGCTGGGCGTGGCTCTGCGTCAGGATGGCGACCGGTGAGGAGGGCATCGCCGGCACGATCAAGGTGGTCCGCGCCTTCCTCAGTGAGCCGGAACGCGCCGGGACGGGAGGCGGGAGATGATGTCACGCAACGACGCCAAGGTGTTCGGTGCTGAAGCCGCCCTGACTCTGCACGAAAGGGACTACGACGCGCTGGTTGCACAGGCACGAGAGCGAGGACACAGGGAGACGGCCTGCTTCGCGGACACGGGCTACTGGCCGCACCAGGATGGCATCGAACTCTTCCTGCGCGAGCTGATCCCGATCCCCGCGCTGGAACTGTCGGAGAGCGCGACGGCGGTCGGCGTCTCGGCTCCATTCTCGGTGCAGATGACCGAGAGGCTGCGAACCTCGAGGACGGGTGGGCTGGGCTTCATTCACTCCCATCCCAACGGTCCATCCCGCCTGTCGCCGAGCGATGAGACGTTCGCCAGGGAAGCCGCAGCGGACCTGGCCAGGTTCCGTGACAGGGGGACCTTCATGTCGCTGGTGTGCTCACCGGAGAGCCGCGAGCTGGGGGGAAGGGTGTTCTGGTGGGAGTCGGACAATGGGCTCAGGTCCGCAGAACTCGGGCGCGTCAGGGTCGTTGGCTCATCCCGGCTGCAACTGCTCACGGGCGAGCAAAACGAGACTGACTTCGAGTTCCTCAAGCGGCAGTGGTCGCTCTTCGGCGATGCTCAGCGCGCGATATCGCAGGCGAGGCTCTGCTTCGCGGGCCTCGGGAGCAACAGCCACTTCGCGATCGGGGCGGCGCAGGCAGGCTTCCGCAGGTTCGTGCTGATCGACCCGGATGTGGTGGAGCTGCACAATCTCAACAGGTTCCGGGGCGCGGGTGTGGACGACGTCGGAAGCCCCAAGGTGGATGTAGTGCGTCGAGAGATCCTGCGGCTCTGTCCATCGGCCACAGTCATCGCCATCCAGGACAGGTTCGAGAACGCTATGGACGATGTCGTGCGAGCGGACATCGTGCTCGGCGGGGTGGACAACGCAGAGGCACGGCTCGGCTTGAACCGCGTGTGTGCACTCACCATGAAGCCCTACATGGATCTGAGCGGAGGCGGCGAGGTGGCGGAGGGTGAGCTGCAGGCCTTCGGCTTCCAGGTGACCTTCTACAGGCCCGGATCGACCGGGTGCTTCATCTGCGCGAACCCCCACGTGCTGCGCGACTTCGTGTCCTCGACCAGGCTGGAAGTCATGGAGGCGACCGGCTACGTGGCGGGCGTTCCGGAAAGCCCGCCGCAGGTGGTCACCCTCAGCCTGCAGGGCTGTGGCAAGGCCCTGGAGATGCTGCTCTTCTACCTGGCAGGGACGCGTGCGGAGTTGCCGGTCCGGCTCCTCTACGACGCGCTCGATCACAGCATCGCGCAGTTCACCGTGACCAGCGATCCCGAGTGTGGCATCTGCGGCGAGGAGTCAATCGAGGGACTGGGGCACGTCGGGTCGGGGGACTGGATGGACGAGCGACTCGATGTCGCGCTGCCCCTATGCGAAGGCGCGGCAGGTGACTGACCAGGCGTCTGTCGCCTGAGAGGAGGAGCCAACGTGCAGTGGTTGCTTGACGCGCTGGCAGGTCTGGTTGGGTGGCTCCTGGGCGGTCCGCAGAGCAGCGATGTGGGTACGCCTGACGGCGGCGAGGACGATACGCTGGCCGACGAGCAGGAGCGCATGAACGCCTCCCTCGCCGAGTTCGGCGGCAGGCGCGTGGTCGAGCGCCAGCGTATCGGCCGCCCACTCTCTGAGGATGGAGTCACGCTGGAGCAGGAGCACGTGGACTACGCCGACGGCCTGACCCAGACTCACCTGATCCAGACCGAACTGAGACTCTGTTCTTGCGGGACGGTCATCAGTGGCGACAACCCGGTTCTTGGCCTGTGCACGGTGTGTGCACGACCGGTATGCAGGACGGAGGGTTGCGCATCGCGGTGTTCGAGGTGCGGGGGCCTGATCTGCACGGATCATGCACGGGAGGTCCGCGGTCGGATCTACTGCGTGCACCACATGGCGTCAGCATACTTCGCCTCGTTCTGGGAGGGTCTCGAATGAGCTGGCTTGCCTGGGCAGGACTGGGGCTTCACCTGGTGCTCGCGTTCGGCCCGCTTCGTCGGCCGTTCTGGCGGGGCTGGCGATTCACGCTTCCTGCCAGCATCTGCGGCTGGATTGGCGGACTGGTGGCCAGTGGGGTCTCCGGGCCGGGCGATCCGTGGTGGGCGCCGGGTGCGGTCGGGGTCTTCGTGGCGCTGGCAGCCGGAACAACGTTCAAGCAGTGGCTGGACGAGGCCCTGGGAGGAGTGAAGTGAGATGGCGTCGCTGGCTCGCATCGAGAAGTTGGCCGGGATGCTGGGGCGGGACGATCCCCTCGTGAGGCGCCTGGTCGAGAACGCAAGGCTGATGCCCGATGCCGCGGCCGGAGCTGAGGCGATCCTCCTGGGTATGTGCCGTGCCAAGGGGATCGACACCGTCTATGACCCGGCGTTTGACCTGCCCGCGGACATGGACATGATCGGTCGCCTGGTCGGCCATGTCCTGATGGCAGACAGGGCTGTGGGAGAGGCGCGAATCTCAGCACGCGACCTGCCGGGGAACCTGGGCGTATTCGGCGGATCAGGAACGGGCAAGAGCTATCTGGTCGGCCATCTGTGCGAAGCGTGGATTCAGGACGGGCTGACTGTCGTGATATTCGATCTGGCGGACGAGTACGGGTGGCTGGCTGAGCGCTTCGCCCCTGACACCCTACGGGTGGTGTCTGCACGGAAGCTCCCCATCGGCCTGTTCTCCAACCCGGTCGGGTCCTGCCTTGACGACATGGCCAGGCTGGGGCAGGTGGTCTCCGTGCTTCGGGAGTCCGAGTTCCTGCGCGACGGCAGCTGCAACGTGCTCACGAAGACAGTCGGCGACATGTTCCTCGAGCGTGGCGTACTGGACGGCTCACGAAGCTACCCTCTCGCCACCGAGGTCCTGCGTGAGGTGGTATCGCGGAAGTACTCCGCACAGAGCCGACACGCGGGCTACGTGGAGACCCTGGTGAACCGGCTGCCATCTCTGCTGCAGTCGTTCCCGGGCCTGAACGCGAGTGAGCCGCTGCAGCCCGGGCAGGTTCTGCAGCGGTCCCTGCTGATCCGGATGGGTGACCTGAGTCCAGGGGAGATCGAGAGCTTCTACGGCCTCTTCCTGGCATGGCTGATGGCATGGGCGCAGGGCAGTGTCTGCGACGAGACGCGGCTCGTGCTGGTGAAGGAAGAGGTACATCTGGCGGTGTCCAAGCAGAAGATGCAGCGCTACGATCTGGGCGAGCCGCTCGCGGTTCGTGTGGTCAGGATGGCGCGGAAGCACGGTATGAGCACGGTTGTGGTGGACCAGGTGCCCTCTGAGCTGCCGCCGGCGGTGCTGGGCAATCTGGCGACACGGGTGTGCTTCCGACTGACGAACGCGCCGTGTGCGAAGGCGATTGGGCAATCGATGGGGCTGGACTGGGACCAGATGGCAGAGCTCGGGGAACTGCCCCAACGGCACGCGGTGGTGCAGACGGCGAGGAACGCGACGCCGTTCCTGATCAAGGTGATCGATCTGCCGGGGCGCGAGAGGCCATCAGAGGAGTTCCTGCGCGAGCGGGAGCGAGAGTCGCTGGAGGGCCTTGACTACGAGCTGGGGGATGTGGATGTCGTTCACGCAACGCTTGGGCATGCAACGGAGCAGAAGAGACCCAAGCAGGACGCAGAGCTCAGCGGCGACCCGCGCGAAGTGCTCGAAGGGATCTGCGATGGCCCGGAGGCGATAGCTGGCCGATGCGAGCGACTGAGCATGGATCGGGCGAGGGAGTACAGGGCACGGCAGGTGCTGCTGAAGCTCGGACTCATCGAGCTGGGCGATAGGGTCGGTGCGAAGCTGCAGCTCTATGTGCCGACGGCCAAGGGGAAGGCATGGGCGAAGAGCCACGGGGTCGAGGTCCACTCCTACAAGTCGGGCGTTGGGCATGAGTTCATCCTGCGGCGCGTGCGTCAGGCGTTGGGGACGGCACTGCGACGCGCCACGTTCGTGTCGGCCGGAGAGAGCATCGGTCTGCCTGGAGTGCAGCCTGATGCAGTGGCCAGACTGAAGGGTGGCCGAGACGGCGCAGACCGCGTGGTCGCGATCCAGGTCTGCGTGAGCAGCAAGCCGGCGGACGAGGCGGAGAAGGCGCTGCAATTGGCGGCCTTCGAGCCCGTGGACGTGGTCGTCCTGGTCGGCAAGAACAAGTTCACGGCGGCGGCTCTGGAGCGTGCGGTGACACGCGCCTGCGCTGAGGCTGACCGACCCGCGGGCCTCGTGGTACTGGACTTCGAGACCTGCACTGAGCCGGACTTCGATTGGGCGGGGGCGCTTGCGTAGCCCGCTCGACCGCAGAGGACATTCTGCCGTTGGGGAGTGGGTGTAGGGATGGACATGCCGCGGCACGACGACTGGGTCTACTGTCCCGTGCATGGCGACTATGTGAACGCCGGTGAGATGTGCGTCGACTGCCCGCTGCACGATGAAGAGGGCTGTACGCTCAAGGACGCGGGGCGCGGCTCGACGCGGAGGGAGTTGCGTCGGCTGCATCGCCGTGTGACCAGGTCGCAGCGACTGCGACGGCGGGGAGGGCGCCGTCTGAAGCTACCACTCGCGCCGGAGACTTGGCCACGAGGGGACGCGGCCGAAGAGGAACCCCTGATGGGTCCTGTGCCGGAGGAGTCGGAGGAGCTCGGCGGGCTCGAGGGTGACGCACTTGACCTGCCGCCAGAGGATCCGCTGGAAGATCCGTTCTCAGACCAGGATCCGCTGGCCGCCGCACTTGAGCAGGCGGAGCATCATCGGCTCGATGAGCCGTACGGTGACGAGGGTCTTGATTCGTCGGTGGGCCCTGGGGCCCTCGACCAATGGGCCGAACCGGGAGCACTGGGGCCTGACCCGATGGCGCCTCCCACGCCCGATCTGCCTGATGGGGACGAACCTGGAGACGGTGGGTGAAGAAGGTGTTCGTCGAAATGGCGGGCGTCAAGCTTATAAGCACGAACGCGGTCATCCTCCTCATGGGAGTACGCGAAGCCGTTCAGGTCCTTGACATCCTACAGCGGGAACGCTGCCTGAGCACGCGGCTCGTCCACGACTACGTGCTGGAGGCGCTCTACCTGGGACCGGATCTGCTCGAGGGCACGCCTGAGTACGAAGGGTTCATCCGGTCGCTGTATGCGGAATTGGCGCAGCCGACAGGCGCAGCGGGGGATGAGCTTGGCGGTGAGACGGCCTATTACCTCAGGGAGATTCTGGCGACGGCAGGCGGAATGCCGAGGGGGCCGCTGATGGGTGTGGAGGACTTCGATGGCTATTCCGAGGAGGCCTACCAGGAAGTCCAGGCGTTGCTGGGCCGTCAGGGTCGCTCGTATCTCGGGCTCCGGGGGTCCGCGTGGAGCCTGAAGCCCAGCAGAACAATGATCTCTGCCTTCATCCACGACGAGGAAGCCGCACGCGCTGAGTACGCCCGTCGCGCAGCCGGGAGCGGGGGGCCTCCCGTCAGACGGGACGAGCAGTATGGGAGCCCCTGGGAGTTCTCAGACGCAACCTGGGCACCCCTGGCCCCGGACGACGAACCGGTGGCGTAGGACTATCGGCAGTGTCGGCAGGGACAGAGCGGCAGGTGTAAGTCGCATTGGGTCAATGCCGTCTCAGGATGACCACGATGATCGGTGACCAGGACTTCTGCTTCGTTGAGTTCGCATCCCGGGCGTTGCCCGGCTTCCGAAACCGCGTCGTGACCGTGGACGAGGTGCCAGCTCTCATGCGGCAGTACGGACACACGGACTGCTATGCGTCGAGCCACAACTTCGGCAGCGAACTCGCCGCCCATGTCAGGGCCAACGGCGGGTCAGTGTCGGGGTATCAGGGCGCGTGCCACGCCAGCTTCCTGACGCTCGACCTGGACTCGGAAGATCCGCGCAAGGCGCTGGTGACTGCCCGCGAGTTGTGCCGCTACCTGGCGGACGTCTGGGGCGCACCGGAGGTCGCCGTCGCTCCGGCCTGGTCCGGCCAGAAGGGCGTGCACCTGAGCATCGCCGCTGGGTTGTTCGGGAGCCTGTCTCCCTCAGTCGAGCTCCCGGCGGTGTTCCGGAAGGTACGCGGCTCACTGGTCCGCGCGGCAGGCGTCCGCCATCCGGAGACCGTGGACTACGCCATCGGCGACCGACTGCGGCTGCTGCGGCTGGTCAACACGAGGCACTCGGCGACGGGGCTCTACAAGGTGCCGCTGTCGGTCGGGGAGCTGTCGGACTGGGACCTCGAGGATGTGGTCGCTGCTGCGCGCGAGCCGCGAAGACCGTTCTACACCGACGCGACCGGACTGCGTCCCCGCTACATCATAGATCCGCTGCCAGCGGCGGTTGACCTGTATGAGCAGTGTAGAGGCGAGGCCGACCCAGAGCGCATGGATCAGGAGGACTTGCCCGATCCAGCGACCTTCCTGTCCCGTGGCGATGTAAGCGAGTTCCTGTGCGAGGCAGAGCGCGCGCTGTACGAGAGCGGGGTGCCCCGAGGGCATCGGACACACACCGCGCTTCGGTTCGGCTCCCGCATGAGAGCGGCGGGCTACACCGAGGAGGAAGCCGCCGCGATGGCACTGGCGTGGAACGAGCGCAACGATCCGCCGGAGCGAGTGGCGGAGATCAGGCGCGCTGTGGCTTCGGCCTACTCGCCGCTCACACAGTACCATTATGGGTGCGGCACCGGGAAGGGCGATCCGCCGGGCACGAGTCTGGTGTTCGAAGCCTGCCCCTACGACGATCGGCTGCAATGCCCGACATACTCCAAGTTCAGTCGCATGCGTGAAGCGTAGCCTGACGTGGACTGGAAGAGCCATGGACAAGCTGGGGATGCTGATCGGCGAGTTCATCCAGCACTGCGCTGAGGACAGGCACTACTCACCGGCCACGTGCCAGGCCTATGAGAGTGACCTGCGCCGGTTTGCGCGCTTCATGGCGAAGGCGCACCCGGACGTCGTGCCGGCGGAGATTGGGAGCGCGCACGTCCGGGACTTCGTCACGTCACTGCGTGGGCTCAAGGCCTCCACGAAGTGCCGGAAGCTCAACTGCCTCTCCTGCTTCTTCGGGTATCTCGTCGATCGCGAACGCGTCGCCGACAACCCGGTGTCGGAGGTGGAGCGACCGCGTGTCGCCAGGCCGCTTCCTGTCTGGGTACCGCCAGAAGAGATCCAGGTGCTCGAGAGCGTGACGCGAGGCGCACGTGAGCGAGCGGTCCTGCTGACGTTCGTCCTTACCGGAGTCCGGAGAGGCGAGCTGATCCGCGCGAATATCGGTGACCTCGATCACGAGTTGACGTCGTTGCGGGTTGATGGCAAGGGAAACAAGGAGCGGATCGTCCCCATCCCGGCGGCACTGCGTGAGGCCCTGGTCGCGTACCTCCGACTGCGCCCACGCGTTGACTGCCCCGCGCTGTTCCTGAACCGGGAGCACCGGCGGCTGGGCGGGCGGTCCCTGCAGCGGATGATGAAGCGATGGCTGCGTGACGCGGGCCTGAGCGATCGCGGCTACACCATACACAGCCTGCGGCACTCGTTCGCGACGCTGCTGGTGCGCAACAACGTGGACCTGCGCACCGTCCAGGAGCTTCTCGGGCACAGCGGTATCTCATCGACCGCACGGTATCTGCATGCCGACCTGCGCAGCAAGACTGAGGCCGTCGAGAAGCTCGAAGGCGTTCTCCAGGTAGCGGTCGCGGATACGGACGAGGAAGCCGCATCAGATATCGTTGAGCGGGTGCTTGTCGACTGCACCACGTAAGCCGTCGACCGTTGCATGGAGGTAGATGGCGGTGGTGTCCAGTCGAGTGTGCCCGAGCAGTTGCGACAGCGAGAACAGGTCGCAGCCGCCCTGGAGCATCAGGCAGGCGAAGGTGTGGCGTAGGGTGTGGAGCGTGATGTCCTTGCCCTGCAGACCAGCCCGCTTGACCGCCCGCTTGAGCGCGCCCATCAGGCCCTTGACGCCGAGCGGCACGCTGGTGCGCGACGTGAACAGATAGTCGTGGTCGACCTCCGGCCGCAGTTCCAGCCAGTCCTCGATCGCCTCGATAGCCTGGTCGTTCAGTGGGATGACGCGCGACTTCCCTCCCTTGCCCTCCTCCACGCGCAACGTGGCCCGGTCAAGGTCCACCGATGAGACGCGCAGGTCGAGCAGTTCCGCCCTGCGCAGTCCGGTGAAGACGAGCACGGACAGGACTGCGCGGTCGCGGAAGGCCTGAGCGGCGGAGCGCTGCTGGCCGGTGGCCGCGAGGAGCGCGGCGCACTCGCGTTGCGAGAGGTAGTTGGGCAGCTTGCGCTGGCGCTTGGGGAACGAGATCCTGAGGAACGGGTCGCGCTCGACGTAGCTGTTGTCGCGCAGGTACTTCCAGAAGGACCGCAGGGAGTTCAGGCGGCGGGCGATGCTCGTCGGCTGCAGGCCCTCGCCGCGCATCCACGCGATGTACTGGCGGATACTCTGCCGGTCAACGGCGTCGGCGGAGGCCTCAAGGTCGGCGTCGTCCAGGAAGCGAGTGAACAGCCGGAAGTCTGAACGGTAGGCGGAGATGGTGAGCGGGCTGTAGCCGCGCTCGAGGTCGAGGTAGGACACGAACTCCTCGTACAGCGATGTGATCTCCATCGCAGCACACTCCGATCTGAGTGGTGTGCTGCCCAGCGCCACGGAGGGAGATCGTCGCCAGTTCGCCGGGGGCCGAATGGGCCCGAGAAGGGACCTGTAAGTGGGTAACTGTGTCCGCTCGCTGCGATTCTCGGCGTTACAGGCCCAAAATGGGTCACATAAGCAGCGGAGAGTGTGTCTATAAGCCGAGTTCTGTGTGCGCTGTGTGGCAGCGCCTGGTGGTCATTCAGCTAGGACGATTGTTGCCAATCGCCTCGTGCGCACTACCCGGGAGCTCAGCGGGCCGCCTCAGCGCTCCCCTACTCGGGCTTGCTCCGGACGGGGTTTGGCCAGCCGGCATGTCTCCACGCCGCTGGTGGGCTCTTACCCCACCTTTTCACCCTTACCCGCGCTCTCTACGGCCGCAATCACAGCACTACACTTGCTCGCCCACGTCGGCGCCGCCCCCGGAAGCGGGGCGGACAGCCGAGGCGTCCCGGGCACGATCCGGCCCCCCGATCCGGCCGCGCCCCGTCATCGCCACCCGCCCGCGGCCCGCCACTTCGAAGCCGGTGCAGCAGGCCCGTGAACCATGCCCAGGCGCCGGCGCATAACACAGGCGGTCGCCAGGTCGGCGCCGGAGGCGCGGTTAGGTCACAGGCCGGCGTCTCCGCCGGGTTCCCCCGCCGAAGCCGCCCGGGATCAGTTCAGTCAGGCATCGCCCCATGGCCGCACAGTCGTGGCGCGCGTCCTCACGAGGCCGGTGCCCACACGAGTTCCCCCCGGCCCGATCATGCCTGCGCACACACACGGCATGCCCCGTGTGACCCGATGCCGGGTCCTGCCGCTGCCAAGGTGCGCTGCGATTGCAGGCGTAGAGAGCGCGGGCGGTATCGTTTCTGTGCCACTTTCCGTCGGATCGCTCCGCCTGGGTGTTACCCAGCGTCCTGCCCTGTGGAGCTCGGACTTTCCTCGGGCGGATGCCGAGGCATCCGCCCGCGACCACCCGACACACTCTCCGCACCATCATTATACCCCAATGCGGGGGGCGACGGCAATTGTCGCAGCGATGGTACGAACCTGGACTCCGGGGAGCAGGCTATGCATTACCCGTAAGTCGGGACGGCTACGGCGAGGCCACGCGGTGCACAGGCGATACGCCGCTTTGTCGTACGGGGGAGTGACGCCTGCGCGGCTGTGTTGCGCAGGCGTCAGGTGCCGTACAAGAGCCCCGGGGCTTCTGTTGGGAGTTCGCTGCGCGAATTCCAGCCCGGCCCGCGCACGGCCGCAGCGCCAACGGCACACGACGCAACGGCCGGGCCGGCATGGAAGCTGAGGCGCTGGCGCGCCTCACCCTCGCGCGGACGCTGCGCGTCCGACGCTCGGGCAGCCCCTCCTGTGGGCTAGCCCGGATTATTCATGCGTGGTGAGAAAGGAAAACGGCAGGAGCGTCGAAATGGCGTGGTGATAGCCCAAAGCGCCGTTTCGGGAGGCTCCTGCCGTGAGTGCACAGTGCG
>JALGVA010000218.1 GCA_029820295.1 Candidatus Zipacnadia bacterium | reverse complement strand
TCCGTCCGGCAACGTAGCCGGCGTCCTCGGCATCTGCGAGCCACCTCCGGCGACAGAATGATCGACGCCGGAAGTATATCACATGTCGAGCTAAGTGAACAGTATTGCGGCTAGCCTACTCCCAAGTGACGTTCCGTCTGATGCGGTACTCATCTACGACGAAGCTCTGCGGCTGTCCAAGAACAAGAGCGGTCCGGAAGCCGTCGATAGGCGGCAGGCAGAACGCGGAGAGCCGCCAGTGCAGTGGTCCCATCTCGATCAGCCACCGAGACGGCTGTCCGGCATGATCCCACCGCGGACCAGGACGCGTACGCCAGCAGCCACAGTTCTGCGCGCTGCGCAGGCGCGTGCGTCATCTCTCCATGTCGCCACCGCGCCAACGCCCGGCCACAGCCCGGCAACCAACCACGCGTCTGCCTCCCCACGATTGCCCGTCCCGGCAATCGCAACGGGGAAGCGATGCCCTCTTTCCGCCGTCCCCTCGCTCATCCCGCAGCCCGCACCTGCCTGCGGCGGAACGACTTTGGGCGTCCAGCAGGGCACCCCATGACCAGGCCTGCCCGATCCCTCCCGCGCACCGCCGCGGGGCCGTTTGACAGCCTGCCGACCGTGGAGTAGGATTCGCGGCATGGAGATCCGAGTGTGCCAGGCAGCCACCGCGGTCACCATCGCAGCCGGCCTGCTCGTCGCCGCTGCGCCGACCTGCCACGCCTACATCGGCCCCGGCGCGGGCATGGTGTTCCTCTCGTCCTTCCTCGCCATCTTCCTGGCCTTCGTGATGGCCATCGTGCTTATCGCCCTCGGCGCCTTCCGCTGGGTCTTCGGGCTGTTCCGTCGTCAGAAGGCGCGCGCGGGCGCTCAGGCGCGACGCGTGGTGGTCGTCGGGCTGGACGGCTGTTCGCCGCACATCATGGAGCGCCTGATGGCCGCGCGCAAGCTGCCCAACTTCAGGGCGCTTGGCGATGAGGGCGCCTATCGCCGCCTGCGCACCACCTGCCCGCCGATCTCGCCCGTCGCCTGGTCCACCTTCGCCACCGGCGCCAACCCGGGGAAGCATAACATCTTCGACTTCCTGCGCCGCAATCCGTCCAACTACCGGCTCGAGCTGTCGTCCACGCGCACGCGCGAGGCGACCCGCCGTGTCGGCCTGGGCCCCCTCGGCTTCAGCCGCTCCTGCCCGACCGTCTCGCTCGAACAGAAGGGCCGGACGTTCTGGCAGGTGCTGGGCGAGCACGGCGTCTTCAGCGCCGTCATGCGCGTGCCCATCAGCTACCCGCCGCCCGCCTTCAACGGCGTCGCGCTCGCGGGCATGTGCGCTCCCGACCTCCTCGGCACCCAGGGCACCTTCGCGTACCACACCACCGAGGCTGACGAGATCGCCTCCTACGAGAGCGGCCTGGCGTCGCTGCTGGAGCGCACGGGCAATGGCCATCTGCGTGGCGAGATCCGCGGTCCGGAGAGTCCGCGCTTGCCTGACCATGGGCCGCTGACGGTGCCCTTCGAGCTGACCGAGGTCGGCGCCGACCGCGCTACGCTGCATCTGCAGGGCGAGACGGTGAAGCTGGAGGTCGGGAAGTACACCGACTGGCTGCCGGTGAGCTTCCGCGTCGGGACGTTCCGGCGCATCCGGGGCATCACCCGCTTCATGCTCCTCGACGCCGGCGAGGGCGTGCGGCTTTACCAGATGCCGCTGAACATCGACCCGGCCAGCCCGAGCATGCCGATCGCCTCACCGCTGATCTTCGCGTCGTACCTGCAGAAGGCGCACGGGGACTTCGCCACGCTGGGCCTCGCCGAGGACACCTGGGCCCTCAACGAGGGCATCCTCAGCGACGACGCCTTCGTGGAACAGTGCTACCTCTTCCACCACGAGCGCCGGAAGCTCTTCTTCGACATGCTGGGCAAGGTCCGCGACGGCGCGGTGGTCTTCGTCTTCGACATCACCGACCGCCTGCAGCACATGTTCCTGAGCCGCAACGGCGCCGGCAATGACCCGGACGCGATCCCGCCGGTGGTCGAGAAGGTCTATCGCGACATGGACGAGTTCATCGGCCAGGTGCGCGCGCGCCTGGATGATGACAGCGTGCTCTTCGTCATGTCCGACCACGGCTTCGGCAAGTTCACGCGCTGCGTCGATCTCAACCGCTGGCTGCACGAGGAGGGCTACCTCGCGGTCGATGAGACCGACGCCATCGACTGGTCGGGCACGCGCGCCTACGCGATGGGCCTGGCGGGCATCTACCTCAATGTCGCTGGCCGGGAGGCCGAGGGGATCGTCCCGCCCGCCGAAGCCGCCTCGCTGCGGCAGGAGCTTGCCGACCGCCTGATGGCGATGGAGGACGCGGAGACCGGCGAGCGCCCCGTGCAGGGGGTCTTCGAGGCCGTCAGGGTCTACGACGGCCTCTACGCCGAGGACGCGCCCGACCTGATCGTCGGCTACGCCGACGGCTACCGGGTGTCGTGGGATTCGGTGGTGGGTAAGGTCGGCGAGGTCGCGTTCTGCGCCAACCCCAAGCCGTAGTCCGCCGATCACTGCCTGCACCCGGCCTCGGTGCCGGGTGTGCTGTTCTGCAGCCGCGGCCTCGATGCCGACGACGTGTGGATCGGCGACATCGGCCCCACCGTGCTGGGGCTGTTCGGAGTGGACAAGCCCGCCGCCATGGACGGTCTGCAGATCGGCGTGCAGCCGGTCGGAGGTGTGACCGATACCGCATGATAACGGAGGCGACAGCTTGAGCCGTCGTGACTTCCTGCGCCTGGCGGGCCTGGCCGCGAGTGCCTGCGCGCTTGGTGCCACGGGCCTGTCGGGCTGCGGGGGCGCGCGCCGGCTCGCGGGCGCCGGCGGTCGCAAGGCCCTCATCCTGGGTTTTGACGGCATGGACCCGGGGCTGCTGCGCAGCCTCATCGACGGAGGCCACGCGCCCAACCTGGCGAAGCTCGCGCGCATGGGCGGTTTCAAGCCCCTGGGCTCGAGTCAGCCGCCGCAGAGTCCGGTCGCCTGGGCCAGCTTCATTACCGGCATGGACCCGGGCGGACACGCCATCTTCGACTTCATCCACCGCAGTCCAGAGAGCTACGGGCCCTACCTGTCCACCTCGTCCACCCAGGCCGCCACGCGCGTGCTGCACCTGGGCGACTTCAACATCCCTCTCGGCGGCGGCGAGGTCATCCTGCACCGCCGCGGCACCGCCTTCTGGAACGTCCTGGCCGAGCACGATGTGCCCGCCACGATCTACAAGATCCCGTCCAACTTCCCGCCCG
The DNA here is from genome assembly GCA_029820295.1 of Candidatus Zipacnadia bacterium. Taxonomy (GTDB): domain Bacteria; phylum Armatimonadota; class Zipacnadia; order Zipacnadales; family UBA5352; genus JALGVA01. The sequence continues at coordinate 3,287 of JALGVA010000218.1, read as the reverse complement.
AGCCCTCGGTGCAGCGCACCATCTCCGACCTGGGTACCCCCGATCTGCAGGGCTCCTACGGCCACTTCTCGTTCTACACCGACGAGCCGGTCGAGCGCGGCGGCTACGCCGGCGTGACCGGCGGCAGCGTCTACACCGTGCAGGTCCGCGACGGCGTCGTGGACGCCACGCTGATCGGCCCCGACAACGCGCTGCGCTCGTCGCAGGACGTCGTCGAGGTGCCCTTCCGCGTCTATGTGGACGCCACCAACCCGGTCGCGCGCGTTGACATCCAGGGCCACCGACTGCTTCTGCAGGTCGGCGAGTGGAGCGACTGGATCACGCTCCGCTTCCAGATGGTGCGCGGCCTGGCATCGACCACGGGCATCTGCCGGCTGTGGCTCAAGTCCGTGCGCCCGTTCCAGCTCTACATCTCGCCGATCAACATCGATCCGGCCGACCCGGCCCTGCCCATCGCCACGCCGGAGGGCTACGCCGCCGAGCTGGAGCGCGCCATCGGGCCATACTACACCCAGGGCATGGCCGAGGATACCAAGACGCTGTCCGAGGGCATCTTCACCGATGACGACTTCATCGACCAGGCGCGCGAGGTGCAGCGCGAGCGCGTCGCGGCGTTACAGTTCGAGCTTGATCGCTTCGAGGACGGCGTGCTCTTCGCCTACTTCTCGGCCTCCGACCTGCCGGTGCACATGTTCTACCGCGCCATCGACCCGCGGGGTCCGCTGTTCACGCCCGATCTGGGCGCGCGCTACGGCTCGGTCATCCGCGACATCTACGGCGCGCTCGATGAGGTGCTGGGCGCCGCCATGGCCGCCGTCGGCGATGATGCCCTGGTCATGGTCATGTCCGACCACGGCTTCTCGCCTTACCGCCGGTCATTCGACCTGAACGGCTGGCTGGCCGCGGAGGGCTACCTGCGCGTGGACGAGGGCGACGGCCCGGCGCTCGACCGCGCCGACTGGGCCCGCACCAAGGCCTACGCCACGGGCTTCAACGGCCTGTACGTGAACGAGGTCGGGCGCGAGGCCGAGGGCTCGGTCTCGCCGGGGCCGGCGAAGCAGAAGCTGCTCGAGGAGATCGCCGGGAAGCTCGCCCAGATGCGCGACCCGGTCACCGGCGAGCGCGTCCTGGCCGGCGTCCACCCAACCGAAGAGGTCTACGCCGACCGGCCGCCCGCGGAGATCGCGCCCGACCTGGTTCTGGGCTACGCGTATGGCTACCGCGGGTCGTGGGAGAGCGCCATCGGTGAGATGGCCGAGGCGGTACACGCCGACAACCTCGACAAGTGGAGCGGCGATCACTGCATGGACGCCAGCGTGGTCCCGGGGGTGCTGCTGAGCAACTGCGAAATCGCGGCCGAGGCGCCATCGCTGGTCGATCTGGCGCCCACCATCCTCGCGCACTACGACATCACGCCACCGGCGGAGATGCGGGGCGCGCCGGTGCTGAAGCGGTCATGACCGTGCGGGTGAGAGCATGACGTCCATCGCGTACGGCCTGCGGACCGCCGCCGGGCGGCTGGTGGGGCCGCTCATGTCGCTCGGGCCCACGGCGGGCCTGGTGATCATCTCGGTGCTCACCGGGATCGGCGTCATGGTGGCCTTCAAGTACACCGCCAACCGCCGCGCCCTGCGGCATGCCAAGGACGTCATCCAGGCGGCGCTGCTCGGCATCGTCATCTTCCGCCACGACACGCGCGTGATGTTCGCCGAGGAGTGGCGGCTGGTACGCGGTGCGCTCTCCTACATGGTCGCGGGCCTGCGCCCGCTGGCGGCGGTCATCATCCCCATGGTGGCGATCTTCGCGCAGATCGAGCTGTACTCGGGCTACGCACCGCTGCCGCCCGGCGCCGACGCCCTGGTCACGGTGCGGGGCGCCAGTGGCGACCTCGGCGCGCTGGGCCAGGCGACACTCTCGGGAAACTCGGTCGAGGTGGTGACGCCCGCGCTGCGCATCCCGCAGACTGGCGAGGTCTGCTGGCGCATCCGCGGCGATCGGCCCGGCGCGCACACGCTGACGTTGACCGCAGGGGGGCGTACCGTCGAGAAGTCGGTGCTGGTGGGGGACCCCGACCGCGCGGTCCGTCTCTCGCCTCACCGCGTGCGATCGGGCTTCTTCGACATGCTCTTCGGCTCGGCCGAGAGCGCGATCCCCGCGGACACGGCCGTGCAAAGCATCGCGGTTGAGTACCCGCATGCGCCGGTGCAGCTCGGCCCGATCGCGCTGCACTGGATCTGGGCGACGCTGATCATCGCCACCATCGCCGCGCTGATCGTCAAGCCCCTCCTGCGCGTCGAGCTGTAGCCCGGGACCTCGTCTCCGTCGTTGGCTGGCCGATCACGTGCGTCGCGCATGAACGGGGGGGCGGGATCAGGTGCTCCTTGAGCACGCGTGTTGGAGAGAGCCCATCGCGGGAGGTCACCGCAACATGGCCCTGGGAACTCATGCGGGCAGGCTCGTGGCGCAGTTCATGCGGCCGATATTCAGGCCTTCACTGCGAAGTGCAAGTAGTGCAAGGTGCAGCAAGTCGAGAGGCACAACGCGTGCGTCAGTCAGTTCAGGCCCCCAGTAGTCCGAAAGCACCAGCACTTCTGCTTGAGGCTGCTGTTCATACGCCAAGAGCAACATCTCGGGCCCCGACACACGGAGCATGAGCCCCTCAAGGAGTACAAGGTCGAAGCAGTCGCTGCGCAGAAGACTGCGGCCTGCGGAAGGCGTGCCAGCACGGCAGGGCACCGCACCCCACACCTGGCAGCAAGCTGACGCGTCTTGCAGTACACTATCCGTCTCTGCGACGATCAGGACTCTCGCAGGCGGCAACGCTGTTCCCCCTTGCCTGCCCTGCGACGGGTCGCCCGATCCGCACCCCCATCCCCTCCGTAGCGGAACGCCCCACGTCCCTCCGGCGACGTCTTGCCCCCACGTCTCCCTACCTCTCCGCTCGGATGCGAAGCAGCCGCCGATGCAGGACTTACGCGTGAACTCCTAAGTGTCCGAAGCGTATTGTCTCATATTTGCCGCACTCATGCAAGGCCTAACAGCATCTTATTGACGCAATGCGAACGCATTCCTCTGATGAAACCGTGGACATAAGAGAGACTGGTAACAATCTATGTCGTCGGTCTCACCGTGGGCGGCAGATTGCCCTCGGCCGTCATGCAGGCGTGCACTAACCCGCACTATTCATAGGTTCTCTCGTCAACTGTCTCCGAGGGCAGTGTGAGGTCGATTGCGGGCTGAAGTGCCGGTCGGGCTGGAGAGATGCCTCGATGCGTGCTGAATCGGGT
>JALGVA010000063.1 GCA_029820295.1 Candidatus Zipacnadia bacterium | reverse complement strand
CACCGGCTGCAGGCCGCCGCCGCCCAGGCCGCCGGGGGCGTCGATGACATCCGCGGGCGGGCCGGGCTCCGGCTCGGTCGCCGGGACCTCGAGCGGGCCGGACTCGGGCAGGCCGTCGGGCGCCTCGAAGGGCCGCTCGGGCGTGCCACCCGGCTGCGCCGGCTGCGTGGGCTCCACGCGCCGGGCGGGCGGCCCGCCCTCGACCTCCGCGGTCTCCTCCTCGGCTTCGAGCCTGGCGCTGGGTAGCAGATAGGGGTCGCCGGCAGGCACGCGCCGGAACGCCTGCGCAGGGCACTGTACGGCGATCGCGCACTCGTTGCAGTTCTTGCAGCGATCGTGCCGCACCTGCAGGATCAGCGCGCCGTTGCCGTACTGGTTGCAGCCCTCGACGCACACGCCGCAGCCGATGCACCTGGTCTCGTCGATCATGTACTCGTAGTACGGGTTCTCGACGAAGTTGCGGATGATGGCGTCGGTGGGGCAGCGCAGGTTCTCGGCTGTCTCGGTGTCGCCGGGGCGCTGCTCGGCGAAGTAGCCGAAGCACAGGTCACAGAACCCGCAGATGGTGATGTCGTGCACGCACTTGACGGCGGAGGGCGTGAGCACGCAGGCGGTCGCGCAGTTGCCGCACTGAATGCACTTGTCCGGGTCGAGCTGCCAGACCGTCTCCTCCTCCTCGGACGCGAGCACGGTGCCCAGCGCGCCGGCCACGGCCAGCAGCCCGGCGGCGCGCGCGCCGTCGGTGATCAGCTTGCGCCGGGAGATGCGGCCGTCATCATCGGTCGCCATCACGAAGCGTCCTTTCGCGTCCGCCGGGGCAGGCGCTGGGCGCGCGCCAGCTTGCCCTCGGGCAGGTCACAGGCGTCGAGCTTCGGGCAGGTGCGGCACGCGCCGCCGGTCCAGCACGGGGCGTCGCTCTTTGTGGCCAGCCACGCCGTGCCCCCGCCCAGCAGGACGCCCGCGGCGGCGCGGGCGAGTGATGTGAAGAAGGTGCGGCGGTCGGAACTCACATCGGCTCCTCCTCGGGTCCCGCGGGAGCGTCGGCCCCCGCGGTTACGTCCGCCCCGGCTTCGCCCGGCGGCGAGGCCGTGGTCTCCTCATACAGGCGCACGGTGCCTTCGAACGGGTCGAGCACCGCGACGCGCCCGTCAACATCGATCGCCAGGTCGATGCCGACGGTCTGCGGGTCGAAGGCGGTGGGCGGCGCGACTACCGCCAACAGCTCGCCCTCGGGCGAGTAGACCTTGACGCGCGGGATGCCCTTCTCTGAGGTGACCACGCGCCCGTCGGGCAGCAGCGCGATGTCGGTGGGGTTGCAGCAGCCGCCGAAGCCCTCAATGGCGTTCGACGACCGCCCCCATGAGCGCAGCAGCGCGCCGTCGGGCAGCGAGTGGTACTGGATCGAGCGCAGGCCCGGGTTGACCACCAGGAGCGTGCCGTCCATCGCCATGGCTATGTCCAGGTGCGGGCTGGGAACCGACAGCGCGGGGATGCCGCGGGCGTCGTCCCGGCGCGCGATCTCGCTCAGGAAGGTCCCGTCATTCGCGAAGCGCCACACGGTGCGGTTGCCGGCGTCGGCGATGAGCACCTCGCTTGCGGTGGGCACGATCGACGTCACCCACGTGCGCTCACCGAAGGGCTCCCAGGTCTGTCGCACGCTGGCCTCCGGGCCGATGGCGATGACGCGGTCGTGCAGTCCGACGAGGATCAGGCCGTCGGGCGCGATGGCCAGCGGCCCGGCGTTGCCGTTCACCGCGATCTCCCACAGCACCATCCCGTCGGGCGCCAGCGCGCGGATCGCCTGGTCGCCCGCGACCAGGACATTGCCGTCGGCGGTGCACGCGATGCCACGCGCCTCGTCGAAGCCGGTGTCGAGGCGCGCCACCTCCGTCCAGGTCAGCAGCCCCTCGGGGACGACACTGCTCTGCGCCTCGCCCTGCACGTCGTTTACCATCGCGGACATGGTCTGCTGGGCGATCTGCTGCCGACGCGGACAGCCTGCCACGAGCACGCCCACTGCGAGCAGCGCCGCCAGCCAGCCGAGGGTCGGTGACACTGTTGCTCGTGCCATCAGGGATTCTTCACATCCAGGCAGACCATGGTCTCGCGGTCGCGGCACACCAGCTTCCCGTCCACCAGCGCCATGGGCGCCCACGCGTCCGGGCCTGCCAGCACCTTGGCGCGCGCCAGCTCGTTCCAGCCCGACGTAGTCGCCTCAGCCAGCACGAGCGTGCCGTCGTCGCCGAGGATGTAGAACATCCCCTCGGCGAGGATGTACGGGCCGATGCCGAAGGTGGCCGTGTGTCCGCTGCTCCAGACACGCTTGCCGGACAGGTCGAGGCAGACAAACTGCCTGTCCATCGCCACGCCGAAGAGGTGGTTCTGGTAGAGGATGGGCGTGTGCTGGTGGGAGCCGAAGACGTTCTGCGGGATCTTCCACACCTGCGATGCGGAATTGCCGCCGACGCGCAGCATGAGGCTGCCGGCGCCGTAACCGCCGGTGATGAAGATGCGGTTGTCACCGACCGACACCGGGCTCGGGACGTTCGCGGTGTTGACCGTCCAGCCTGAGAACGACCACAGAACTGACCCGTCGCTGGGGGAAACGCCGACGATGCCGCCGGTGGCCGTGTACACGTAGGTCTTCTTCCCGGCGAGCTGCATGGGGATGATGGAGGTGTGCGTCATGTGCCAGTTGTTGGGGTTGGGTGTCTGCCAGACGACGTTGCCGCTGGCGAGGTCCACGGCGACCATCAGCGCGGATCCGCCGGGGGCGATGATCGCCTTGTTGCCGTCAATGAGCGGGCACTGCCCGGCGTACCAGCCCGGGATCTTGGTGCCGTAGGTCGCGACCGTGTCGATCTGCCAGACGCGCTCGCCGCTGTCGGTGCGCGTGCAGGTAACGTGGCCCATCGGTCCGAGCGTCACCACATAGTCGTCGGTCACCGCGGGCACCGTGCGCGAGATGCCGTGGTTATCCTTGATGTCAACCGGGTACGACATGCGCCAGATGTCGCTGCCGTCGGCCATCGACAGGCAGCGCAGCACATCCTGGCGGCTGCCGATGTCGTAGTCGAGCACGAACACGCGGCCGCGGTGGATGGCCGGGCCGGCGTGTCCGGGGCCGAGCATGCGGATCGACCAGACCTTGCGCGGCCCTCCGGTGGGCCAGCTTCGCGCCAGGCCCACGTCCTGTGTGCTCTCCGCGTTGAAGTTGGTGTTGCGGAAGCGCGGCCAGGAGCCACCGCCGCTGGGGGCCGCAGTGCCACCCGACGTCTGCGTGGTGGTCTGCGCGACCTGCGACGGCTGTCCGGGCTGAGCCGATTGCCCGCCCTGAGCGGCCTGACCGGAGTCAGACTCCGGAGAGGCGCCCGGGCCAGGCCGGGCGGGCTGCACCGTCGGCGGCGCGCCGCCGGACGGTCCGGTCGCCACCTGGCCGTCTCCGCTGCGCGGATCGACGTCCACGGGCTGCCGGTCTCCGAATATGAGCACCGCGATCAGGATGACGCCCACAATGCCCACACCGACGGGGATGCCGATCGAGAGTAGACGCACGATGGGGTCTCGGGCCTTGGCCGGTCGGCGCGGGACACCGTGCCGCTGCAGTCGGTCGTCGGTGCCGTTATTGTTGCCCATGGCCACCTCTCAGGGGTTGGGATACGCAGACCGCCATCCAGCCATCGTATTTCCGGGGGCCGGCGCTGTCAACCTCCCGGGGGGAAGTGGGAAGCGGCGCGAATCTGCCGCAGATCCGCGCACAGGCTCCTTCTCGAGACTCGGGACGCTGCCGTGTGCATGATAGTTCAGCGCTCAAGTGAACATAGTCTGCGAGGCCGGCGTCATCGGCCCAGAGTCCGATACTGTCATGCGTGGCCGGCGGGAGGCTGGACAAATCGCCGCGGCCACGTTAATGTAAACGTTGCCGGCGCCCCCGGAGTTGCGCCGGCCGGGCCATCCTGGGCAGATCCGGTTCGCCCCGGCGGGGTGACGTGGCGTGGTGCGGCGACCCACCGCGATACTCTCGCGGCAGTATGAGGCCGGCGATCCGCAGCGCGCGTTGGAGGACGAGCTGGCGCGTCAGTGCGCTGCTGCCGGCTGGGATGTCCTCGTGATTCCGCACATCTACCATCTCCCGGCCGGCGACGACCTGCTGGCCGAGCTGGGGGAGTTGCCCGGCCCGGTCGCGGTGGCGGCGTGGATGCACGTGCGGCCGGCGGCCTGCCTGCTGGGCGAGGCCGGCGTTGAGCCCGCGGCGGTGATCGACCTGGGCGAGTGCACGGGCCCCGACGCAGCCCTCGCGGCGCTGACGGAGGCGCTGGGCGAGGCCGAGGGCGCGGGCTCGGTGCGCGAAGTCGAGCGAGAGATTACGGAGCGGTGGTATCCGGTCATCGATCGATCGCGGTGCATCGCGTGCGGGCACTGCCTGCAGTTCTGCCTGTTCGGCGTGTACGAGACCGACGACCAAGGCCGGATCGTGGCTGTTCGGCCCGACAACTGCAAGCCCGGATGCCCGGCCTGCAGCCGCATCTGCCCTGAAGGCGCCATCATCTTCCCCATCTGTGACGACCCCGCGATCGCCGGCGCGCCCGGCGCGTTCATGTCTCTCGATGCCGCCGCGCGGCGCATGTACTACGTGCGCACCGGCCGCCCCTGCCGGGCCTGCGGGCAGATCGTGCGGCCCGGTGGTGTGGCCGAGGGCGCCGGCATCGCGACTTGCCCCGAGTGCGGCGGCCCGCTGCCCGGCGCTCAGGGGACCCCGGCGCAGCCGTCGGCGGTGCACGACGAGATCGACGCGCTGATCGAGGCGCTGGACGACATCGCCGGAGGTGGTGGCCGATGAGCCGCACCGCCGGCGCCCGCGTGGTGCTCACCGCCGACCGCACGCTCATGGCCGATCACCGCACGCTCTTCGGCAGCATGGTCGCGGTCAGTCAGACTACGACCACCCCGCGCCCCATCGTGACCGGCCTGCTCGCCCCCCGCTCGCGACAGCCTGTCGCCCCCATGGGCCTGCGCCGGGTCGAGGCCTCACTGCTCGGCGACGGCTTCGGGGGCGACGAGGTCGCGGTCGTCCCCGCTGAGCGCCTGGGCGAGGTGATCGGCCCGGCCACGCGCATCGTCGGCGTGAGCGCGGGCGAGGCCTGCGGGCTGGGCATGAACTCCACGACCATGACCGCGATCGCCGGCGGCCAGATATACCCGCGTCGCCTGGTGCACGAACTCGCCGAGCGCATCGGCGCCCTGCGCGCACGTGCCCCTGAGGCGCGGCTGGTGCTGGGCGGACCGGGCGCCTGGCAGCTCGTGCAGGACGACGGGCTGCGGCGCCGTCTGGGCGTCGATCACGTCATGCAGGGCCAGGTCGAAGGCAACGTCGCCGAGGTCTTCCACGCGCTGGCCGACGGCGAGGCGCTGCCGCCGGTCATCGACGGCGCGGCCGCGGCGGTCGAGCGTGTCCCGCCGATCCGCGGCGCGACCACGATGGGCGTGGTCGAACTCAGCCGCGGCTGCGGGCTGGGCTGCGCATATTGCACGATGGGCGGCGTGCCCATGCGCCACCTGCCGCGCGCCACCATCCTCGCGGACGTGGAGACCAACCTGGCCGCGGGCCTGACCAGTATCGCCGCCATCAGCGAGGACATACTGCGCTACGGCAGCACCGGCCGCGCGCTGGCGCCTGAGGCCCTGCTGGGGGTGGTGCGCGACATCCGCGAGCTGCCCGGCGTGCGCCTCATCCAGACCGACCACGCGAACGTGACCAGCGTCGCGGGTTGGTCCGACGAGCAGCTCCGCGAGCTGCGCGCGTTGATGGTCGGCCACAGCCACTGCCGCTTCCCGTGGCTGAACCTGGGCGTCGAGACGCCCTGCGGCGACCTGCTCGCGCGCAGCGGCTCGGCGAAGCTCGGCGGCGTCGATCCGGACGTGTGGGGCGAGTTCTGCGCGCAGCAGCTCCGGCGGCTGATCGCCGCGGGCTTCATGCCGATGGCCAGCCTGATGATGTGCCTGCCCGGCGAGACGCAGGCGCACGTGCGTGCGGCCCTCGACTGGGTCGAGGACCTCGCGCCCGAGCCGCTGACCATCTTCCCCATGCTCTACGCGCCCATCGACGGCAGTCAGGTTCCCGGCCGCACCGACATGACGCGGCTGCACTGGCGGCTCGTGAGCCGCTGCTACGACATCAACTTCCGCGAAGTGCCACGCATGTACTGGGACAACCAGGCGGCCGCAGGCGTGCCGCTCGCGCAGCGCCTGGTGCTGCAGGCGCTCGGGCGCGGGCAGGTTGCTCTGTGGCGCAGCCTGTTCGCGTGGCACTCACGGGCCGCCGCATCGCGGGCGAGGCCATGACCGTCGATCGCGAGCGCCTCGACCGCGCCGTCGCGACCACACGGGCGCACCTGCTCTCCCTGCGCGCCGGCGAGGGATGGTGGGAGGGCCACCTGTCATCCTCCGCCATCTCCACCGCCACCGCGACCATGGCCCTGGCACTGGCGGGGGACCGCGCCGACCGCCGCCTGGTCGAGGACGGGGCGGCGTGGCTGGCGCGCACGCAGAACGCCGATGGCGGCTGGGGGGACACGCCCGACAGCCCCAGCAACATCGCGGCCACGCTGCTCGCCATCTGCACGCTGATCGTCGCCGAGGCTCAGCCCGACGCCCTGAATCGCGCTCGCCGGTACCTCGACGACATGCCCGACGCCGACCCCGTCGCGGCGATCCGTCGGCGCTACGGCGAGGACCGCACCTTCCAGGCGCCGATCCTCGCGGCCTGCGCGCTGGCCGGGCTGGTGCCGTGGCGCGAGGTGCCATCGCTGCCCTTCGAGCTGGCGGCGATGCCGCGCTCGTTCCATCGCACGCTGCGCCTGCAGGTGGTCAGCTACGCGCTGCCCGCGCTGGTCGCGGTCGGCTCTGCCATCCATCGGCGCGCACCCTCGCGCAATCCGTTCGTGCGGGCCCTGCGTGCGCTGGTTCTCGGGCGGGCGCTGCGGATGCTGCCGGGGCTGCAGCCCTCCAGCGGCGGCTTCCTCGAAGCGGCGCCCCTCACCGGCTTCGTGGCGATGACGCTGGCGGATGTGGCCGGGCGCGAGCACGAGGTCGTGCAGAGCTGCCTGCGCTTCCTGCGGGACACCGTGCGCGTGGACGGGAGCTGGCCAATCGACACCAATCTGTCGGTCTGGGTGACCACCAGCGCGCTGAGCGCACTCCGCGCCTCGGGGGAGGTCCCCGCCGGGGTAGAGGAGGCGGCGCGGCTGTGGCTGCTCGAGCGTCAGCAGGCCGCGGTGCATCCGTTCACCGGCGCCGGCCCGGGAGGGTGGGCGTGGACGCATCTGCCCGGTGGCGTGCCCGACGCGGACGACACCGCCGGGGCCGTGCTCCAGATGGTCGCGATGGGGGAGCGCGATGCGGCCATGGCGGGGGCGGCCTGGCTGCTGGGCCTGCAGAACGCCGATGGCGGCTGGCCGACTTTCTGCCAGGGCTGGGGGCGGCTGCCCTTCGATCAGAGTTCCCCCGACATCACGGCACATGCCCTGCGGGCGATCAGTGTGGTGACCGATCCCGGTGCCGGCGCCGCCGACGATGGTTTTGCCGACCTGACGCGCAGGCACCTGCGCAGCGTCGCCGACGTCGGCTTCGGTTACCTTCAGGCCGCTCAGCGCGAAGATGGCTCATGGGTGCCGCTGTGGTTCGGCAATCAGCATGCGCCTGCCCCCGGCGGGCGCAACCCGGTATACGGCACCGCGCGCGTGCTGGCGGCGTACGCGGACTGCGAGCGAGCCGACGAGCTGTCCGCGCGGCGCGGCCTCGGCTACCTGCTGTGCGCGCGGAATGAGGACGGCGGCTGGGGCGGGGTAGAGGGCGTGTCCAGTTCGATTGAGGAGACGGCGGTGGCCGTCGGCGCCCTCAGTCGCTTCGCCGGCGAGCGCGGAGTCGCGGGGGCGCTGGGCGATGGCGTGGGCTGGCTGCTCGACCGGGTGGACGACGGGAGCTGGACCGAAGCGACGCCGATCGGGCTCTACTTCGCGAGTCTGTGGTATGCTGACGCACTCTACCCGGTGGCGTGGACGGTGGAGGCGCTGGGGCGGGCGCGGGCGGCCCTCGAAGGCGCCGGCCTCGCACGCGGCGAACCTTCTTCACCGCAACACTGTTAATTGTGTCGAAGCGTGCGGCGCCCCCGTCTGGTGGACGCCGCTGATGTGTACCGACAGCCATCACGAACGCAATGGAGGAGACATGCGGAAGTCTGCTGGAGACAACCGACGGCATGCCGTGACCCGGGGCCTGGTGCTGGGGATGGCGCTCATGGCCATCGCCGGACACATGGCCCTCGCCGCCGACTGGGTGGGCTGGAGGACGGACGGGACGGGCGAGTATCCGGAGGCCACGCCCCTGACGACCTGGTCCGAGGAGGCCGGCGTCGTCTGGCAGACTCCGATGCCGGCCAAGAGCAACTCATTGCCGGTCATCGTGGGCGAGAAGCTGTTCGTGAACTCCGACCCGGCCTTGCTGCTGTGCCTGGACAAGCTCACCGGCGAGATCCTGTGGCAGGCGTCCAACACCGCCGCGGACATCGCCCCCGCGGAAGAGGTCGCGGACCTGGAAGCGAAGACTGCGGAGTACAACCGCCTGCGCGGCGAGCTGGGCAAGGTCAATCGCGAGCTGCGCGCCGTGCAGAAGCAGCTCCAGGACGACGAGGACAACGCCGAGCTGAAGGCACAGTTCGACCGGCTTCGCGAGCAGGCCCAGCAGCTCCGCGACCAGCTCGAGCCGCTGATCGACACCTGGTATGTCCTTCCGCCGGCGCATGACTACACCGGCTTCTCCAGCCCCACGCCGGTGAGCGACGGCCGGCACGTGTGGGTGGTCTTCGGCAACGGCGTGGCCGCCTGTTATGACCTCGACGGCAACCGCGTGTGGGCGCGCTTCATCGAGAAGCCGCCCAACGACTGGGGCACGTCCAACACGCCGGTCATGGCCGACGGCAAGCTCATCCTGCACATCCGAGCGATGCGCGCGCTCGACCCGCTGACCGGCGAGCAGCTCTGGGAGCAGCCGAACGCTCCCTGGGGGTGGGGCACCTCCTGGGTCGAGAGCATCGGCGGCGTGGACGTCATCTTCACCTGTGGTGGCAACGCGGTGCGCGCCTCCGACGGGGAGGTCCTCGCCGGCAAGCTGGGCAAGCTCACCTGGGGCTCGGGGCCGATGGTGGAGGATGGCGTGCTCTACTACATCGACAACCAGGGAGGCGAGAGCGTCAGCCGCGCCTGGCGACTGCCCGAGAGCGCCGACGCGCCATTTGAGCCCGAGCTGCTCTGGCAGGCCGAGCCCAACAAGGAGCGCTACTACGCGTCCCCGATCATCCACGAGGGGTTGGTCTACGCGGTAACTCGGGCGGGTGTGCTATCGTGCCTCGACGCGGCGACCGGCGAGATCGTCTACGAGCATAACCTCGAGTTCGGGAAGCCGGACATATTCGCCAGCATTGTGCTGGCGGGCGATGTGCTGATGGTCACGCACGAGAACGGCACCACGGTCGTGTTCCGGCCGGGCCGCGAATACGTCGAGGTCGCGCGCAACATGCTCGCCGACATGATCCGCAGTACGCCGGTCTTCGACGGCGACGCCATGTACGTTCGCGGCTACGAGAACCTGTACTGTATCGCGGCCGCGGCCGGGTAGACTCACCTCGACGCACCACGCGTGCGCAGGAGGGCAGGGATGGCAACGGGCGAGCGCGTTGCCGCCGACCAGGACGCCGCCGGCATCAAGCATGTCCCGCAGGATGCCGAACACCGCAGGCTGATACGGGAGACGGCGGACGCCGTCGCGCGCGATCTGCCGCGCTGCTGCCCCCCGCCGCGCGACCGGCTGGCGGAGTTCGGCGCGCGCGCGCTCGAGCTTGCGGGCCTGCCACTCGACTACCTCGGCTACGCCATGGTGGCGGTCAGCAACGCCTTCTGGCGCGAGCAGTACGAGGCGGTGCCGACCGACCGGCGCCTGTTGCTGCTGCCCAAGTGCCTGCGCGACCCGATCACGTGCGAGGGCAGCTTCGACTCGGTGGGGTTGCACTGCGCGGGCTGCGGCGCCTGCGACATCGGCGAGCTGACCGAGCGCGCCCGCGAGCTGGGCTACGAGATCATCGTGGCTGAGGGCACTTCGTCGGTCATCATGAAGGTAATCGAGGGGCAGGCCGACGCCATCCTCGGCGTCGCCTGCCTCGACTCGCTCGACGAGTCCTTCGAGCCGGTCTCCGAGCTGGGCGTCCCCAACCAGGCGGTGCCGCTGCTGCGCGACGGCTGCGAGCACACCGAGACCGAGCCCGGGCTGATCGTCGAGCTGATGGCGGCGACGCGTGCCCACGCGGGCGAGGGCACACGCAGTCCGGTGCCGCTGCTGCGTGAGACCCGGGCGGTTTTCGACGCCGGCGCGCTTGAGGCGGCGCTGGCGGGGCAGGTGTCGGTGGACGCTCTCGCCACTGACGCCGATGACGCTGAGCCGGTGGACCTGACCGAGGCGCTGGGCGTGGCGTGGCTGCGCCGCGGCGGCAAGCGCCTGCGGCCGTTCGTCACCGTGGCGGCGCACGCGCTCGGCCGCCACGGCCTCGCGGCCCTGGCTCCCGATGTGGACGCCGCCGCGATGGTGACCCCGCCGGTGCGCGCCCTGGCCGTGGCCATCGAGGCGCTGCACAAGGCCTCGCTGGTGCACGACGACATCGTCGATGACGACGAGTTCCGCTACGGGCACAGGACGCTGCACCGCGAGCACGGCGTGGGCACCGCGGTGAACGTGGGCGACTGGCTGGTGGGGGTGGGCTACCGACTCATCGCCGCGCAGGCCGACGCCTTCGGCTCCGAGGCGGTCGCCGCCATCCTAGGCCGGCTGTCGGCGGCGCAGCTCGCGCTCTGCCGTGGCCAGGGCGCGGAGCTGGCGTGGACCGATCGTCCGCACGACTCCCTGCGCCCGGTGGACGCGCTGCAGATCGGCGCGCTCAAGACCGCCCCCGCGTTCGAGGTCGCGCTCTACGCCGGCCTGCGCTCGGCGGGCGCCGAGACCGACGACGACTTCCTGGTGCGCTTCTCGACCTACCTCGGCGAGGCCTATCAGGTCCTCAATGACCTCGAGGACTGGCAGTCCGATGCCGCGAGCAAGATCGCGCTGGGCCAGGACGTACTGGCGGGACGCCCCACCATGTTGCGCGCCTTCGCCATCGAAGCGGGGGCGTGGGACCGTCTCGCCCTCGCCGCCGGGGCGGAATCGCCGGAGGCGGTCGTCGGGGCGGTCGGCGCGCTCTACGACGAGGTCGGCGCCTTCGACCGCGCCCGCGAGCTGGTCGATCGTCTGCGCGAGCGCTGCCTCGCGATGGCCGATGACGCGCGGCCCGAAGCCCTGGGCGAACTGCTCCGCTTCCTGGTGCGCACGATCCTGCGCGACCGCCGGGCCGCGCCCGAGTCGGGGGCGTAGGGGCGTGGGGTACCTTGACATGCTCGCGGAGATGCTGCGCGAGGGGGCTGAGCGCCTTGGCGACCGCTTCCGCGCCGCGCAGGCGACGTGGCTTGAGGCGCAGCAACGCCCCGACGGCGGCTTCCCTGGGCGCGACGGGCCCTCGGACGCGTACTACACCGACTTCGCGCTACGGGCTCTCGACCTGATCGCGCCCGACTCGCCGGCCTTCGCCCGTGCCGCCGCATGGCTCGCCTCCGACCGCCCCGTGCCCGGCGACCTCGTCGGCGCGTTCGCGGAACTGAGCTGCCGGCGCACGCTGAGCGCACGCGGCCTGGCGGTGCGGCTCGACGAGGAGCTGCTGACCGGCGTCATCGCTGTGCAGGCGCTCGATGACGGAGGCTTCGCTGCGGTGGGTTCGCGCGAGCTGAGCGCCTACGCGGGCTTCCTGGGCGCGATCTGCCGCGAGATGCTGGGCGAACCCGCCGATGTCGCGCGCGCGGCGGATGCGGTGCGCCCCCTGCGGCGCGCTGATGGCGGCTTCGCCGAGCGCGCGCGTGAGGCGCGTGCGCAGACCAGCGCCACGGCGGCGGCGGTCGCGCTGCTGGTGATGGCGGGCGGCCCGACCACTGACGAGGCCGAGGGCGTGGCGCGCTTCCTGGCGGAGATGCAGGCGCCCGATGGTGGCCTGCGCGCGCATGCCGACGCGCTCGAGGGCGACCTGCTCTCCACCTTCACCGGACTGCTGACCCTGCTGGCGGTTACGGACCAGCCGCCGATCGACGTCCCGGCGCTGGCGCGCTTCGTGCGGACGGTGGCGCGGCCCGGCGGCGGTTTCGGGGCATGCCCGACCGACACGGGCGCGGACGTGGAGTACGCGTACTACGGCATCGCGACGCTGGCGCTGCTGCGGACGATGGCGGGTGAGCGGTAGTGCGCATTGCGCACCTGGCGGCCGGAGCGGCCAACATGTACTGCGGCGCGTGCGCGCGCGACGCTGCCCTGGCGCGAGCCCTCATCGCGCGCGGGCACGACGTGCAGATCGTCCCGCTCTACACGCCTCTGCGCCTCGAGGGCGACGAGCCGCTGCCCGTCACCGACGTGCACCTGGGCGCCATGAACGCCTACCTGCAGCAGCTTCACTCCGGCTTCGCGCGCCTGCCCCGGCCACTCGCCCGGCTGCTCGACCACCCGCGGCTGCTGCGCTGGCTGTCGCGCTTCGCGGTGAGCACCAGGCCCTCGCAACTCGGGCCGATGACCGTCTCAGTGCTCGCCGGCGCCGACGGCCGCCAGCGCGCGGAGCTGGGCCGGCTGCTTGACTTCCTCGCCGGGCAGATCCACCCGGACGTGGTCACCATCACCAACTCAATGCTCTCGGGCATCGCGCCCGAGGTCAAGCGCCGCCTGGGCGTGCCGGTGGTGTGCGAACTCAAGGGCGAGGACGGCTTCATCGACGCCATCCCCGAACCGCATCGCGCTGAGGCCATCGCGCTCATGCGCCGCAACACGGCGAGCATCGACCGGCTGATCGCGCCCGGCGCGGCCTACGCGCAGCACATGGCCGGCTACCTGGACGTCCCGCGCGAGCGCATCGCGGTGGTGCCGTCGATCATCGATGCCGCCGGCCTGCGCCGCGAGGAGCCGCGGGTGCGCGCGCCCTTCACGGTCGGCTACCTGTCGGTGATCACGCCGCGCAAGGGCCTGCACGTGCTGGCTGAGGCCTTCGAGCGGCTGGTGGCCGATGGTCGCGATGCGCGCCTGCGCGTCGCCGGACAGGTGCTGGATCGGCGCTACGCGGGTGAGATCGAGCGGAGCGTGCGCCGGGCGGGCATTTCCGACCGGGTTGAGTTCCTTGGCGAGCTGGACGGCGCCGCGAAGCTCGCCTTCCTGCACGGGCTGAGCGCGCTCGTGCAGCCGAGCATCAAGCCGGAGGTGCTGGGCACGGTGGCGCTGGAGGCGCAGGCGGCGGGGATTCCGGTGGCGGCGCCGGATGACGGCGTCTTCCCGGAGATGCTCGCGGCGACCGGCGGCGGCGTGCTCTTCACGCCGAGGGACGCCGACGACCTGGCGGCGAAGCTGGCCGCACTGATGGACGACGCGGACGCGGCCGACGCGATGGGGGAGAGCGGGGTCGAAGCGGTGGCGCGGCTGCATGGCGAGGCGGCGGTGGCCGAGGCCATGATCGCGCTGCTCGATGGGCTGACCGCCGATGGCCCGAGTGCGGGAGGCGACTGAGGTGGCGAAGAAGCTGTGCAAGCTGGCGAAGAAGGGGAAGCTTGACGAGATCGCGGCGCTGGCGCTCAACGCGCGCTTCATCTGCGCCAAGTGCGGCCGCACCGCCGCCTGGTCCGAGAACCTGTGCAAGCCCCGCAAGATCAAGGTGGAGGGGTAGCGGCCGGCAGGTGTCCGACCGCCCGCGCCGAACTGATGCTCAGGCGCACACGCCGCGCCTTCGGGGGAAGCCGATGAGCCTGTGGCGACGCTCGCGCGCCGTGCGCATCACCGCCAGGATCGTGCTGGGTCTGCTGGCGGTGCTGGTTGTCGCCTGGCTGTCGCTCTACCTGAGCACCGAGCGCGCCCTCCGCGCCGAACTGCAGCGCATCCGCGACGCCGGCGAGCCCACGTCGCTCGCCGACCTCGTCCCGCCGCAGGTCCCCGATGACCAGAACGCTGCGCTGGTGTACGCGCGCTACTACGCCAAGGCCGGCCCCGTTGCCGAGCGCCTCAGCTTCGCGCGGCCCGGCGACTGGGAACTCGTTAGTCGGTTCCCAAGCGACGCAGCGGTGGAGACGCAGGTGCGGGGGGTGCTTGCGCGACCCGAGGTGACTGCGGCCCTCTCGGACATCAGGCGCGCCTCGCATCTCCCGAGTGCCCTGGCCAACGATCGGCCCGAAGGCGGTGACAACCCGCCCTCACTGCTGGTCGCGCACGATGTCAGGTACTGGCTGAGCGCGAGGGCGGTCATGGCGGCCCGTGATGGCGACGGGGCGGAAGCGTTGGAGTGGGTCGCCGTCATCTTCCGCATCGCGCAGCAGATGGAGGCTGACCCTCGCGTCTTCCACCTGGTGCACTGGGTGCGGGGCCATGCGTGTCGGGCGGGGTGGCGCGTCCTCGAGGCGACCGATGTGCCGGCCCAGCGGGCGCGCGCCCTGGCGCGCGAGATCACGACGCCAGACCCGTGGGAGCGTGCGCGCCAGCAGTTGCTGGTGATACGCGCGCAGACGCTGGATGGCTTTCACGGGGACATCTGGGCGTTCTTCGCCGGCGTGGGGCTGCAGAAGGGGGACCTGTCTCCCAGGTACCGAGCGCTGCTTGGCTGCTACGGCAGTCTGCTCTTCCGTCCCATACGCAACGCCGACGAACTCAACTGCCTCAGGTACTTCAGGGACGTGCTCGCAGCGGCCTCCGTTCAGTCGCCCGTGATCGACGTGCGACCGCCACCGCGCGATCGGCCCTACCACGTCTGCTGTGACCGCAATCCGGGGGCCGCTCTGGAAGCCTGGTTCCTCCCGGTCGCCAGGTTCTGGCGGGAACTCGATCTGGAGCGCGTCCCTCTGGGAATGACGGGCCGCCGGGCAGCCTACATCAACATCTTCCGAACTGGCCTCGTCCTGGTGGCCCACAAGCAGGAGCACGGCGAGTACCCGCAGACCCTCGCCGACCTGCGCCTGCCGCCCGGCTGCGACCCGACGGGTGATCCGTTCTCAGGCGAAGCGCTGAGGTACTCGCGCCAAGGCGAGGGCTTCGTCCTCTACAGCGTCGGCCCTGATGGTGAGGACGACGGCGGCCGGTACGACCCCACCTCGGAGGGCGACATCGTCGAGAGCCTGGACCACTGACCGCCCTACCCCAGGTCCTCGATCTCCACGATGCGGCGGTCCATCATCGCCTCGTCGGCGGCGAAGGCGATGAGGTGACCGTAGATCGAGTCGAGGATGCTGGTCGATGAGATCGACGGCTCCTCGCCGCGCACCGCGTGCACGAAGTCCTCGACCAGGCGCATGTCGCCGCCGCCGTGCATGTCCATCGACACACTCAGGTCCACGGGCTCCTCGGAGTACTCATGGCCCGCGCGCGCGTCAATGTGGCGCACCACGAAGCGCCCCTCCTCCATGAAGCCCTGAATCTCGCCCTCGGTGCCCCAGATGTGGATGTCGCGGCCCGGCCGCGGCGTCCCGGTGATCATGTTGTGCGAGGCGGTGGTCCCGTCCTCGAACTCGATCATCACGTGCTGGTGGTCCATGACATCGCAGTCGGTGCGCCAGACGCAGCGCCCGTGCGGGTTGCCCTCGCGCAGCGAGCGCTCGCGGTCCTCGTCGGTCGGGTTCTCCAGGTGCTCCAGCTCGTGCCAGACGTAGGTCGCCCACAGCTTCTGCTCGAGGAAGTGCTTACGCGCCGAGTAGGGGCAGTCGGCCTCGATGGCGCAGTCCACCAGGCAGCGCGTGCCCGAGCCCTCCGGCGCCCTGTCCTCTACGAAGACGGTGCGCGCGCCGAAGCTCGAAACGAAGCGCGGCGCCACTCCGCTCTTGAACCAGGCGATCAGGTCGAGGTCGTGGCAGCACTTGGCCAGCAGCATCGGGTTGACCTCGCGCCGGTTCCACTTGCCGCGCACGAAGCAGGTCGCCATGTGGTGGTAGCTGACCGCCTCGGTGGTGTGGATGGCGTAGATCTCGCCGATCTCGCCGTCGAGGATGCGCTGCTTGATGGTGGCGTAGAACGGGGCGTAGCGCAGCACGTGGCCGATGTTGAGCTTGCGCCCGGTGCGGCGCACCGTCGCCAGCAGCTCCAGCAGCTCCTCCCGGTTGGGGCAGATGGGTTTCTCGAGCAGCATGTCGTAGCCGGCTTCGAGCAGCGGCAGCGCGGTCGGGACGTGATCGCGGTCCATGGTGCCGTTGATGACCGCGTCGGCGAACTGCGGCACCTCGGCCATCTGTTGGGCGGTCTCATACCGGCGCTCGGGGGGGATGTCGAAGCGCTCAGCGGCCCGGCGCCGGCGGACCGGGTCGGGGTCGGCGACACCGACGATCTGCAGCAGCTCGGGCTTGCTCAGCGACAGGCTGGCGTAGCCGACGCCACGATGGCCGGCGCCGACGATGACGGCGGTGACGGGCGATGCACTCATGGTGTCAGCCTCCCGGCTGGGCCCCGACTTCCCGGCGGGTCGTAAGGGAAGCGCGCCCGACCGGGAGGGCCGGACGCGCGCCGCGTGCGAAGGGTGCGTTACCAGACAAACGGCGAGTCGCTGCTGGGCGCCGCCTTGGTCACGACCACGTTGGCGGCGCGGGGGCCCTTGGGGTCGTCCTCGATATCGAATTCGACCTCCGAGCCCTCGGTCAGACTGCGGTAGCCCTCGCCGACGATGGCGGAGTAGTGCACGAACACGTCCTCGCCGTCGTTGCGCTCAATGAACCCGTACCCCTTCGCGTCGTCGAACCACTTCACCGTACCGGTCGCCATGCAACACAGCCTCCGTCTGGGGTCTCCCCCCGCTGCCGTGGTCGGCACCAGGTCCAGCCTGTGCACGTCCCGCACAACAAGAGGAGTCGGCGGTCCTGCCGCCGGGAGAAGTGCGCCACGTCTATCATAGCACAGGGCGTGGAGCGGGCGCAAGGAAGGGTCGGGCGCGGACGGCATGAACGGGCTGTTGCCTGCCAACAGACACACAACAAGAGGCGACGCCCGGCTCAGAGCCGGGCGTCAGCGCCACAGCGCGGGCGCAAGGCTACCACATCGAGGTCGCGTCATCGGCGGGCGCGGCCTTCGTCACGATGACGTTGGCGGCGCGAGGCCCCTTGGGGTCCTGCTCGATGTCGAACTCCACCTCCGACCCCTCGGCGAGAGTCTTGTAGCCCTCACCGACGATGGCGGAATAGTGCACGAAGACGTCCTCTCCGTCTTCGCGCTCGATGAAGCCGTAGCCCTTCGCGTCGTCGAACCACTTGACCGTCCCCGTGGCCATACGGGTTACCTCCCGGCCTTCTCGGTGCGGTGTTCGCCCGACGGGAGCTAACCCTTACGGCGAACAACAGCACAGCGAGGCGGACTGATACTGTGGAAAGTATAGGAAAACGGGCGCTTGAGGGCAAGGGCTGACACGATTCGGTGTCCGAACGACAACGACCTCCTCTCCGTCCCGATCCCGGGCGACCGCACACGATGCGGTCGCGGGCGGGATCGGGCCTGCCCTCCTTCTGCGTACCTGCGGCGGGCAGGGCAGGAGGGGGCTTGCGCCACGTGACCGTTGCCGTCAATCCCACCGAAGGGCGATCATGCAACGGCGATCAGACAGCCCCGACCTCCTCCATGGCCACCTGCGCCCAGCGGTCGAAGCGCTCGGGCCGGCCGTTGCAGGTATGCGTGTCCTTCAGGATCACTTCGACCACGCAGCCGCTGGTGCGGGCGATGTTGAGCGTCTCGCGGATCTCGCGGCGCACGGCCTCCTCGTCGAAGCGCACCGCCGCCAGCGAGGCCGGATTGGGCTTCCAGGAGAAGATGGCGCGGTCCCCCAGCCTCTCGGCGGTCCGGGGCACGTCGGCCCACGGGCTGATGGAGATGCGCCGCAGGCGTGGCACCCGTGCGAGCAGGAAGTCGAGCTTGCGGTCGAGCGGCTCGCAGCAGCCGTAGCAGTTGAGGCCGAAGCGCCCGAGGATGGGGAGCTGGTAGGGCAGCACGTAGCGCTCGTGCATGGCCGGCGAGACCTCGGACATGGTCTGCGCCTCGCAGAAGCCCCACAGGTCGCGCAGGCGCACGTGGCCGGCGAAGTCGTCGGCGGGCAGCTCGTCCGTGTAGCCCAAGCCGCCCGAGCCAACGTAGTCGTTGCCGTTGTTGAGCGAGAGCACGCCCAGCTCCTCGAGCTGGTCGAGCCACGCCAGCTTGCCCTCCATGAGCCGGCGCATGCCCGCGTGCACCATCCCGGGGTCGTCGGCCATGTCCCAGAAGGTCTGCGTGATGCCGCGCAGTTGCGTCCACTCGTCGATCAGCCCCAGCGCCCACCACCAGCGCCCGTGCAGCTTCACGTCGAGGATGTCCCCCAGCAGCTCCTGGTGCCAGGCGAGGCGGTGCGCGCTCTGCTCGGGGGCGTGCGTGGCGGTGGGCGTCTGGATGCGCTCGATGTCCGCGGCCCGCTGGACGGGCGCGTCCCAGGCGTAGGCGCCGCGCTCCGCCACGGGGCGGGCGATGGTGGGGCCGATGCCCCAGCCGGTGCTGGTTACCGCGAAGGGCACGCGGTAATCGGCATCGACCACCTGGTCGTCGCCGAAGTGCTCGTGGGGGTAGATGCGCCGGCGCAGGCCCATCTCGATGCCGCGCGCGACCTCGCCCTCGCACTGCAGGATCGACTCGGGGATCAGCTCGACCCACGAGCCCTCGGGCGAGATGAAGACCGGCGGGCGGATCGGCTGCAGTGCGTTCTGCGCGTGCCAGATGCGCCGCCGTCGCTCCTGCACGGGCTCGGCGGCGATCTCGGCGATGCGCTTCGCCAGGTCACGCAGGATGGTGCGATCGCGTGCGCCGATGATCGGTTGGTCGGTGGCGGTCACGGCCACGACAATCGCCTCCCGCTGACCGGCGGTCAGAGCTTGATCGTCTTCCACTTGCCGCGCTTGAAGATCCAGCCGATGATCAGCGCCTGTACGATGACCGACAGAGCCAGCCCCAACCAGGCGCCGGTGGGGCCGTAGCCCAGTGTGATGGTGAACAGGTAGGCCAGCCCGGGCCCGAGGCCGGAGGTGGTGATGAGACTCACCCACAGCGGCGAGAGGGTATCGCCCGCGCCGCGCAACGCACCCGAGAAGGCCATGCCCGCCGCCGTGAAGGGCAGCACCGCCGACAGGATGTGCAGCGACACCACGCCCCAGTGGATGGTCTGCGGGTCGGCGGTGAAGAAGCCGATCAGGTAACGGGCGGTGAGGATGAAGCCCGCGGCCATGACCGCCACCGCCATGGCCGAGATGCGCATGACCGTCCAGCCGCTGCGCTCCGCCCGCTCGGGGCTGCCCGCTCCCAGGTTCTGGCCGACCGCGGTCATGGCCGCGCTCATCAGCGCCAGGCCCACCATCAGGCCGACCATCTGGATCTGGCCACACACCGTGTAGCCCGCGACCGCCAGCCGTCCGGCGTCGGTCTGGTTCAGGATCCACAGCAACATCAGGTAGGCGAGGTTGCGGGTGAAGCCCTGGATCGATGAGGGGATGCCGATGTAGAAGGTCTTCCACCACACGCTGAGGTCGATACGCCAGTGGTTGTGCAGGGGCATGTGGATCGCGAACCGGCCCGACGAGATGATCCACAGCAGGATGATGGCGCCGACGCCGCGCGAGGCCACCACCGCCCACGCCGCTCCCGCCACCCCCAGCGCGGGCACCGGGCCGACGCCGAAGATCAGTAGCCACTCGAGCAGGACGTGCCCGGTGTTGATCCCCAGCAGCAGATACAGCGGCGTCAGCGTGTCGCCGGCGCCGTTGAGCGCGGCGGTGAGCAT
Source organism: Candidatus Zipacnadia bacterium (assembly GCA_029820295.1). Classification (GTDB taxonomy): domain Bacteria; phylum Armatimonadota; class Zipacnadia; order Zipacnadales; family UBA5352; genus JALGVA01. The sequence goes on along the minus strand of JALGVA010000063.1, from coordinate 7,051 downwards.
GAAGTTGATCATCAGCCCGATGGCGCCGATGAAGTACACCTGGGTGTAGAGGGTGCCGAGTCCGAGCACCTCGCCCTCGGCGCCCAGCACCACCAGCATGTGCTCGGCGAGCCACCAGCCCAGCGGCATCATCGCGACCCCGGCCAGCACGGAGAGGATGAGTGCCTGGCGCGTGACACCGGCCACGGCGTCCGCGTCACGCTCCCCGGTGTAGCGGGCCACCAGCACCTGGGTGCCGGTGGAGATGGCGAAGATGATCGCCATCAGCGTCATGATCGCGCCCCGCGCGGTCCCCACCGCGGCGATGGCGGCAGGGCCCAGGTAGCCGACCATTTTGATGTCGGCGGCGCCCATCACCCAGTTGAGGAAGGCGCCCGCGACGATCGGCCACGACAGCAGGACGATGCCGCGCAGCAGGCCGCCCCGGGTCAGGTCCACGCGACGCGGCCCTCCGCTCCGCTGCGGAGCGCGCGCACCGGGGCCGGCCAGGTCTTCTTCCTCAGGTTCGGCGCCCGCCGGCATGACGGGCTCGTTGAGTTCGGAGGTCATCGGCGGTCCTTCGTCGTTCGCGCTGCGACTCTCCGGGGCACACGAAATCCCCCGCCGGGCGAGCGGGGGCAAGCTGGCATCCGCAGCCTTCGCGTGTTCCGCGTCAATCATACACGAACCCGGCCGCCCTGCAAACCCTCGTTCGGGGGGCGGGCGCTCGGTACCTGACGGCGGCGTGTGGGCGCCGATTCTCGGCTGCGACGTGAATGTGAGATGGCGCGGACAGGAATCGGGTAAGCTTAAGGTGAAGTTACTCGTGCGTGGAATCTCGGCCACGAAGATGTCACGGATATTGCGGGAACGGGGCGAGCGTTGGCACTGCCTGTGACGGCGCCTCCGACCGCATGAGGCAGGCGGTTGTGACGATGACCCCACAGGCCGCGCACTCGGCGTTCGGGGATGGTGGTCACGGTGACCGACGGGTATGCTGACGGCGTCGGGCTGCTGCGCACGGGCGTGGTCGGGCTCGACGAGATCCTGTGCGGCGGCGTCCCGCCGGGGTCGATGGTGCTCGTGGAGGGCATGCCCGGCTCGGGCAAGACGACGGTGGCGCTCAGCTTCCTGTGCGAGGGCGCGCTCGCGGACAGCCAGCCCGGGCTGATGATCACCTTCGAGGAGATGCCCGAGAGCGTGCGCCGCGACGCGCTCAGCTTGGGCTGGGACCTGGCGGCGCTCGAAGCCAAGGACCTGGTGCGCATCGTGTGCACCTCACCGGAGGCCTTCGTGCAGGACACGCTCAGCCCCGACGGGATCTTCGCGCGCATGGTCGAGGAGGTGCAGCCGCAGCGCGTGGTGGTGGACAGCATCACGCACATGGGCCACCTGTCGTCTGATCCCGGCGAGGTGCGGCGGGAGATATACAGCCTGTCGAACTGCTTCAAGCGCCTGGGGTTGACCGCGCTGATGACCCGGGAACGCGAGGCGGCCGACGCCGAGTCCGTGCCGGTGGCGGAGTACGTGGCCGATGTGGTGGTGCGGCTCGACTACCGGCTGATCCCCGAAGTGGGGGAGCGCGTGCGCGAGGTGGAGGTCACGAAGAGCCGTGCGCGGCCGCATGTCTCCGGGCGCCACCCGGCGGACATCAGCGCGTCGGGCATGCGCGTCTACCCGCGGCTGACCACCGCGCCGGTGGTGGAGATGGGGCCTGTTGAGGGGGAGCCCGAGACCGTCAGCAGCGGCTGCGCCGGGCTCGACGGGATGCTGTGCGGCGGGCTGGTGCGCGGTTCGACCACCATCGTGGCCGGCAGTACGGGCGTGGGAAAGACCGTGCTGGGGCTGCAGTTCGTCTTCGCGGGGCTCCAGCAGGGGGAGGGCGCGCTGTTCATCTCGGTGGAGCAGACGCGCCGGGAGCTGGCGCGCATGGCGGCCAGCCTCGGGCTGTCCGAGCGCAGCATTCTCGACAGCGACCTGGTGACCATCATGCACGAGCGGCCGCAGCCGGGCCAGCTCGGGGCGCTGACCGCGCGCGTGGCGGAGCAGATGCGCGCGGTGCGGCCCCGGCGCGTAGTGCTCGACGCCCTGTCCACGCTGGCTAAGACGCCGGGCCAGCCCGCACAGGTGATCGCCGACATCGCCGGCCTGATTTCGCTACTGCAGGCGAGCGACGCCACGACGCTCATCTGCGACGAGACGCCGGGCATCGTGGGCGAGTTTGAGATCACGGGCGGGGTGAGGGTGTCGTCGATGGCCGACGCCATCATCATCCTGCGCTACGTGGAGCTGTCCAGCGAGATGCGCCGCGCGATGTCCGTGCTCAAGGCGCGTTACTGCGACCACGACAAGGAGATCCGCGAGTACATCGTCGGCCCGGGGGGTATCGAGCTGCGCGACAAGTTCCAGGTGACCACCGGGCTCCTGCGCGGGGCGCCCGTGCAGCGCGCCATCGAGGACTTCTTCTGAGCCGGCGCCGTGCGGCCGGGGAGGGCACATTATGGGCTACGAGCCGAACGAACTCCTGGCGCTGGCCTTCGTGACCATCGCCGGCATCGCCACGGTGCTGGTGCGCGCGCATCACTCCAACACCCCGCGCACCCGCGAGTGGTGGGGGCGCTTCCTGGTGCTGGTGGGCTTCCTGCTGGTGGCGCAGATCGCGACCAACGTAGAGCAGGGCTTCCCGCCGGAATCGGGGCCGGGGCGCTGGCTGAACATCCTCGAGCATGTCAGCCTGGTTGTGGCGGGGGCCTGGGCGCTGACGCTGGCCATCCGCGGGCTGGCGGAGACCTACGCCCGGCACGGCCTGGAGGGGGGCGGAGAAGCATGAACATCGCCATCTCGATGCTCGATGTTCTAGCCGCCTGCCTGTTCTTCGCGGCGGCCGTGGTGACGATCTTCATCAGCCGCCTGCGCAGGGGCAGCACGCGTCTGTGGTCACTGGTGAGCGTCGCCTTCGTGCTCTTCGCGGTCGAGCGCGGCCTCAACGCGCTGGAGTGGGGGGCGACCGAGTCCTTCGGCTGGCTCGACACCTTCCAGGGCTACCTGAGCGCGCTGGCCTGCCTGATCCTGCTGGCGACCGTGCTCGATTTCTGGCGGCTGCTGCGCATCGCGGCGACGCGCCCCGGATAGGTCGCGCTCCCGCTCCGCCGCGTCCTCACCCGCGCAGCAGCGGGTGCCCCGGCACCGAGTCCGGGCCGCAGGTGCAGACGTAGCGGTCCGGCCCCTGACGCAGCTCCTCGCGCGTGAACTCCGCCCACATCTCCGGCGTCTCGTCGCAGAACGAGATCGGCACGTCCAGGTCGAACCGGCGAATCTGCTCCACGAAGAAGCGCAGGATCTGGAGCCGCAGTTCGTGCGGGAACATCTGCTTGCCCGCCGGCCAGTAGGGCTTGCCCGGCGACTCGCCCGCGTACATCTCCCGGCAGGCGTCCACGTATTCCGGGTCAAGCAGCCCTGCGTCAAGACACGCCGTCAGCCTGTCGTACCCCAGCAGCGCCAGCGTGTCCATGGTGATCACGTCCGGACGCACGTGGGTCAGGTAATCCTCGATCATCGCCGCGTTCTCTTCGCGCCAGCCTTCGATGGGCACGATGGGCGAGAAGCGCGCCCGCACGTGGTAGCCCGCCTCCTGGCAGCGACGTGCGGCCTGGATGCGCGCGGACGTGCTCGGCGAGTTCTTCTCGATCTCACGCGCGACCGTCTCCGATGAGATCGTCCACGAGATGATGGTGTGGCCGCGGTGGTCGAGGTTCAGCAGATGCTCCACGTTGTCGGACTTGGTGTAGAGCATCAGATACTCGCGCTCGCGCCGCGCGAAGTAGCCGACCATCAGCTCAGAGGCCCCGTACTCGGGTTCGAGGGTGATCTGATCGGTCTGGTTGTCGTACTTGTAGAGCTGCAGCCAGGCGTTGGCGTCGAGCAGCGGGTCGAGACGTGCAATCATCTCCTCGAGGTTGAGATGGATAGTGAGGAACTCGCCGATGTTGCAGTAGTCGCAGGCGTGCAGGCAGCCCCAGGCTGAGTGCAGGTCATGCGCGTTCTGGCAGATGCCACCTCGCTCTTCCAGCAACGCTCGCCCGTCCCGGAAACCCACGAAGCCCCGCCCGGACAGCAGCCCGAAGCGAAGCTGCGGATAACGCTCCTCGAAGGCTGCCTGATGGGCGGACTCGCGCCAGGCGTAGGTGTGGAAGACCACATCGGGATCGCGGGTGCGTCGGTACTGCCCGGTACGCCAGCGGGTGACGCGGTCCCACTGCTTCTCACGCGAGATCTCGTTGAGTGTGGCGTCATCGACGATGACGGGCGGCTGGTCGGGCTCGATGCAGGCCATCATGCGCCGCATGCGCGCGACCGCCTCGGGCTTGCCGGGCACACTGTGATGCACGTAGACGTTGCGCGGGCGGATCGGGTACATGGCCCCTACTCCGGGAAGCCCTCGCTGCGCAGGCGCTCGCCGACGGCGCGGAGGACGGGAACGTCCTCGGGGTCGAGCGAGCCATCGGGCAGCGGCCCGGTGTTGAGCAGCAGGTTGCAGCCCGCGCGGCGCGCCTCGCGCAGCTTCTCCCACACCTCGGCCTCGCCCAGGTGCCGCCCGGCGACCGCCGCCGTGTAGCCCCACGAGCGCGGGGCCATCGTGGTGCAGATCTCGCCGGGCTTGCCGCCGGTCTCAACCGCGCGGTGCTCGGGCGCGAAGAAGTCCTCGGTCCCCAGCAGCCCCTGCTTGTAGCTCACCAGCACCTGCGGCTGCTGCGCATGAATGAAGTCGTAGAGGCCCTGGCAGTCGAAACCCTCGGCCGGGCCGTTGAGCGGCACCGCGATGCCGTCGAGCCAGATGGCGGCGATGGGGCCGTAGTTGGTCAGCAGCTCGTCGATCTGCGCGCGCAGGAACTCGACGTAGATCTGCAGGTCGTGGTCCTCGCCGTACGCGTAGCTCGGCTCCGGCGGGTCGTAGTCCGGGCGGGCGTTGCCGCCCCAGCGGTCGTTGTTGGGCGCGTGCGGATGGCGCCAGTCGCGCCCGTGCGAGTAGTAGAGGCACAGCCCCAGCCCGCGGTCGGCGCAGGCCGCGGCCAGCTCCCCGATCAGGTCGCGCCGGCACGGCGCGTTCGCCGCGTGGAAGTCGGTCTCGGCCGTGTCGAACAGGCAGAAGCTGTCGTGGTGGCGTGTGGTGATGTTCACGTAGCGCATGCCGCAGTCGAGCGCGAAGTCGGCGATGACCTCACCGTCGAAGCCCTCAGCGGTGAAGTCATCCATGAGCTTCGCGTACTCCGCGACGTAGATCTTCTCCCGGAACTGTACCCACTCGTGCCGTCCCAGCAGGGAGTACAGGCCGTAGTGCAGGAAGAGCCCGTACTTCGCGTCGCGGAACCACTGTAGGGCGGCCGCGCGCGGGTCCTGCGCGTACAGGTCGGCGTAGTCGGCGAGGTAGGATGGGATTTCGGGCATGGTGGGGCTCCCTCCGTTGACGGCACGATTCTGTCCGTGGGACGGGCGCCTCGCCCATGCGCTGTGCCGCATCACCCGGCGCCGCGCAGCCGACCGTGACGCCACGACCAACGGCCGCCGCATGTGAAGATGTGGCGCTTCCGACGGCGACGACAACGGCCGGGCGCGAGCGTAGTCGTGCCCTTCCACACGGCACGGCAACGGCACGGGCCTTCGGCCCGCCTCCGGCGGGGGCGCCGGGGGCACAAGGCCAACGGCCCAACGGCAACAGCGAGGGCTGCTACGCCCCGCCGGCGCGCTCGGCCTCGGCAATCATGTGCCGGAAGAGCGCCTCGGCGGCCTGGCGCGGGCCCTCGCGCTCCATCCCGTCGATGCCCAGGCGGGTGCGTATCTGCCCGACCGGGATGTCCAGCTCGTGCGCGGCGGCGAAGTAGCGCTCCGCCAGCGGCTCGTGCAGGTCGCGGCGCTGGTCCGGGCCGAAGGGGTTCGCGAAGTAGGTGCGCACCAGGCCGCGCTCGTCGGTCGTGCCCTTGGCCGCGCGGATGCCCTCGCGGAAGATGTCGAGGGACTGCTCGGGTCGCCGGAAGAACTCGAGGATGGGCGTCGCCTCGGTCACCGGCTCGTAGTTGTTGGCGTAGAGCAGCATGGACACCGGATAGCCCGCGACCACGTCCGTGTACTCGGAGATGGGCAGCACGACGCGCGCGTTCTGGCGCTCGGGGTTCATGAAGATCGCGCGGTCGAGGCGGCCGAAGGCGTAGCCGGTGTCGAGGTCATCGAGGCGCACGAAGGCGCCGATCTCGGTGCCGTAGCCGATGAGGCCCGCGTCGGTCAGCTCCATTGAGCCCATGTCGTCGAAGATGATGGTCATGTCCGCGATCCAGTCCTCGGCCAGCTCGCGGAAGGCCTCGATGGTCTCGGACTTGCCTGCGCCGGAGTCGCCCACGATGATGATCGACTGCTCGGGCCCCCGGCGCAGGCGCAGGTGGGTCATGGCGCCGTGCAGCGGCAGCCGGCCGCGGCGCATCATGATCACATTGTGCAACGTGAGCACCATCTTCTTGAAGTAGCCGAAGTAGTCGTGCTCCACCGCCATGCCCACCGCGCCGACGGCGATGTCGTGCTCGTCGTCGAGGTGGAAGACCGTCTGCTCGCGGCCCAGGTGGGCCGGCGGAATGCCGAAGAGCAGAATGCCGTCGGGCTTCTCGCGCGCCTCCTCATGGCCCGAGAGCTCGAACAGGTTGACCAGGCTGGTGGCCTGCGCCAGGTACTCGCGGTGGAAGTAGATGTGGAAGCGCAGCTCGCCCACCAGCACCGGGATGCACAGCCAGGCGAGGTGGTCGATCTCCAGGCCGTCGAGGGGGTTACGGTCCACCTCGACGAACCGCCCCTGGCGCCGGTTGGCGCGCGGGTAAAGGATTACCGGCGGCACCAGCAGCGCCAGCCGGACCATGCGCACCTTCAGGAGCTGCTGGTAGACGCCACCGGGGCACTCCCAGTTGATGTGCTCGATGAGCAGGCTCATGTTCGCGCCGCCGGGAGTCTGCCGGTAGACGCGCGGCCAGTGGCCCCGGAGATTGCGCTCGATGCGCCGGTAGGCGTCGCGGATGAGGTGGTTGATGTCCTG
>JALGVA010000062.1 GCA_029820295.1 Candidatus Zipacnadia bacterium | reverse complement strand
AGCAGCAACACATCTGTCACGCACTCACCACACACGCCGGGCACACCTGACCCGTCGCTGTATCCGGCGCCCGCGAGGAGGATGAGCCACCACGTCAGAGCAGACAACGCGCAGGCCCGCGGCCTCGGTCGAGGTCGAGGGCGGCGAACTGAGCTTGCTGGTGGGCGAGCGCGACGCGAACCTGCGCATGATTGAGGATGAGCTGGACGTCGTCATCGTCCCGCGCGACGACCGCTTGCAGATATACGGAGACGACAGCCGCGCCCGGACCGCCGCGCAACTGCTGGATGCCTTCCTGGAGGCCATCCGCGCCGGCCGCATACCCACTCAGCGCGATGTGAGCTTCGCGCTGCGCGGCGGTGTGGAGGAGCCCGCAGGCGCCGCCGAGGCGCTGCTGGCCGACACCATTATCGTGACCCACCGCGGCAAGCCCATCCGGCCGCGTACGCCCATGCAGGCCCGCTACGTCCAGGCCCTGCGTGAGAGCGACCTGACCTTCTGCGTCGGGCCCGCGGGCACCGGCAAGACCTTCCTGGCCATGGCGGCGGCCACGGCCGCGCTGCGCGCCGGCGAGGTCAACCGCCTGGTGCTGTCCCGGCCGATCGTGGAGGCCGGCGAGAGTCTGGGCTTCCTGCCCGGCGACATGCTCGACAAGGTCGATCCCTACCTGCGCCCGCTCTACGACGCGCTGCATGACATCATCGGGCTGGACCGCACGCGGCGGCTCACCGAGCACGGCACCATCGAGGTGGTGCCGCTGGCCTACATGCGCGGGCGCACCATCAACGACTCCTTCATGATCCTCGACGAGGCCCAGAACTGCTCGCCGATGCAGATGAAGATGTTTCTGACGCGCATGGGCTTCGGCTCGCGCATGGCGGTGACCGGCGACATCACCCAGAGCGACCTGCCCGCCGGCCAGGCCAGCGGTCTGCGGCACGCCCTCGATCTGCTCGGCGGCGTGGAGGGCGTGACCGTGTGCCGCCTGACCGAGCACGACATCGTACGCCACGACCTGGTGCAGCGGATCGTGCGCGCCTACGACGTTGCCGACGCCCGGCGGGGATCCGGCCAGGCGGCCGCGAGTGATGATGCGTAAGAACAGGCGCCGGCCCAACGGCAACGGTTCGCGGCGCGCTCCCGCGTCCGCGCCGCCAAGGATCTCCCCCTTCGCGTGGCTGCGGATCGCCATGGCCGGCGGGACCGCCCTGGCGCTGTTCGGCCTGCTCTTCGTGCGGCTCACGCCGGAGAAGGTGTCACTCGAGGTCGGCACCGTCGCCGACCGCACCATCATCGCGCCGCGCTCGGTGACCTACACCGATACCACGGCCACGCAGAAGGCCCGCGAAGAGGCGCAGCAGCGCATCCCCGATCAGTACGAAGCGGTGCCCGAGGCGCCGCGGCTGGTCGAGCAGACTATCAATGACGTGTTCGACGCCGCCATCGAGGCCCGGGGCGCGCCGCCGCCCCCGGCGGACGAGCCGGCGCCGGAGGCGGTGGAGGAGCCCGACCCCGAGGTGGTGGCCCGGCGGCTGCGTGACCAGATCGAGATAGCGCTGGCGCCGGAGACCATCACGCTGCTCGCCGAGAGCAGTGAGAGTACCCTCGAGCGCCTGCGCCGCGACGCTCAGGCGCTGGCGGCGCGGCGGATGCAGGAGCCGATCCACGACAACACCAATGACCTGCAGGGCGCGCGCGCGGCGGTGCGTGAGGACGCGCGGGCCCTGCCGCTGACCCCCCGCTACCAGGACATGGTGGGCGACATCGCCGCCACCGCCCTGCGCCCCAACCGTCGCTACGACGAGCAGCAGACGGCGGCCGAGCGCAACCGGGCCGCCGCCGCGGTGGAGCCCGTGCGCTCCCAGATTCAGGCCGACGACATCATCGTCGCCGCCGGCGAGACCGTCACGCAGCGGCACATCGACATCGCCCGGGCCCTCGGGCTGATGACCTCCAGGATCGACTACACCCAGGCCCTGGCGCTGCTGCTCATGCTCGCCATCCTGGTGGTCGCGCTGGGCGCCTGGGTGGCCCGCTTCGCCCCCGAAGTGTGGCGCAGCGATCGCCAGATGCTGCTGCTGTGCGCCGCGCCGGTCGTCGCCGCCGCCGGCTTCCGCCTGTCCCTGCAGTGGCACGTCTACGGCGCGCTCACCCTGGGCATCAGCACCATGCTCGCCATGATCGTGGCCATGCTGCTGGGCACGCGCCTGGCCATCGTCTTCGGCACCGCGGTCGGCCTGCTTGCCGGCGTGGTCGCCACCGGCAGCGACGCGCGCCTGGTCATCGCCACCATCCTGTGCAGCGCCTTCGCCGCCTACACCGTCGCCTCCGCCGGCGGCAAGAGCCTCACCATCGCGCGCGCCGCCGGCCTCGTGGGCATCGCCAACGCCGTCATGTTCACCATCGCCAGCGAGGTCTTCGCCCTGTCACTGTCGATCAACCAGATCATCGCCTCGGTGCTGGCCGGAGTCATCTCCGCGAGCATCGCCGTGGTCGCCGTCATGGCGCTCGAGCGCATCGTCGGCGTGGTCACCAACCTGCGCCTGCTGGAGCTGGCCAACCCCAACGAGCCCATCCTGCACCGGCTGCTCACCGAGGCCCCGGGCTCGTACCAGTCCTCGGTCATGGTGGCCAACCTCGCCGAGCCCGCCGCCGAGGAGATCGGCGCCAACGCCCTGCTGGTGCGCACCGCCGCCATGTACCACGACATCGGTAAGCTCAAGCGTCCCTACTTCTTCATCGAGAACCAGTTCGGCAACGAGAACCCGCACGAGAAGCTCAAGCCACACCTGAGCGCGCTCACGCTCATAGCGCACGTGCGCGACGGCTGGGAGCTGGCCCGGGAGATCGGCCTGCCCCGGCAGATCGCCGACATGATCCGCCAGCATCACGGCACCTCGCTCGCCTCCTATCCCTACCACCTCGCGGTGCAGCAGGAGGGCGAGGACCAGGTCAATGAGGCCGACTACCGCTACCCGGGCCCCAAGCCGAAGACGCGCGAGGCCGCGCTGCTGATGCTCGCCGACGCGGTCGAGGCGGCCGCGCGCACGCTGGTCAACCCCACGCTCGATCAGATCGAGGAGCTGGTCGAGCGCATCATCCGGGGCAAGATGGAGGACGGACAGCTCGACGAATCGCCGCTGACCTTCAGCGACCTGCGCGCAATCCGCAAGAGCTTCGTGAACACACTACACGGCATGTTCCACCAGCGCCTGCGCTATCCCGATCAGGAGGAAGAGGAGGAGCAGCCTGGACCGGCGCGCGTCTTGAGCCATGCAGGTGCAGATGAGAGACCTTCAGACGCTGCCCATTGACGAGGCCCTGCTCGCCGATGCGGCGCGCGCGGCGCTGGCGGTCGCGGGCGGGAGCCTCGACGCCGTGGAGATCGCCATCGTCGATGACAGGCGCATCCGCGAGGTGAACCGCACCTACCGGAACTCGGACTACGCCACCGACGTTATCGCGTTCGAGGCCGAGGACGAGCCCGGCGGCCGTTCGGGTGAGGTGATCGTCAGCGCACAGACTGCGCAGCGTCAGGCGGCCGAGGCCGGGCACTCACTGCAGGCCGAGCTGTGCCTGCTGGTGGCGCACGGCGTGCTGCACGTGCTGGGCTACGAGGACTACGACGAGCGCTCGCGGACCGTGATGAACGAGCTGCAGGAGCAGGTGCTGGCGACGCTGCGGGAGCGACTTGACCGGCATGAGTGACAACGTGGACCTGCCCCCCGACATCACCGAGCGCGACGAGCTGGACGAGCGCGAGGACTGGGAGGGCCTGGGCAAGCCGTGGAAGCGGCGCTCCACCCTCGACAGCTTCCACCACGCCTTTGAGGGCCTCTACCACGTCTTCAACACCCAGCCCAACATGCGCATCCAGAGCGTCTTCGCCGCGCTGGTGCTCATCGGCGCCTGGGGCTTCGGCGTCAACTACGTGGACATGCTGCACCTCGTGATCCCCATGATCCTGGTGATCACCGCCGAGATCATCAACACCGCCATCGAGGAACTTATCGACCTGCAGGTCGAAGGCTACGATGAGCGCGCGGGCGTGATCAAGGACGTGGCAGCCGCCGCGGTGCTGGTGTGCTCCATCTACGCCGTCCTCGCCGGCGTCATGGTCTTCGCCAACAACGACAACCTCATGGGCCTGCTGCGCCTGCCGCCGGAGCTGCCCACCCAGCCGCACATGGGCCCGCTGCAGATCGTGCTGGTCGGCATGCTGCTGCTGGCCGTCATCATCGTCTGGGTCAAGCGCGCCACCGGCTGGCGCTCGTTCCTCACCGGCGGCGTAGTCTCCGGGCACACCGCGCTGGGCTTCCTGATCGCGGTCTCCATCGCCATGGTCACCCGTAACGTCGCCATCGCCGCGCTGGGCCTCGCGCTGGCGCTGCTGCTCGCCCAGAGCCGACTGCAAAGCCGCATCCACTCGCTGTCCGAGGTGGCCCTGGGCGCGCTGCTGGGCACCCTCCTGGGCCTCATCCTTTTCGCCTGGCCGGTCATCGCCTGAACGCCCGCCTCCCACGCACCACCGCCGCCGGCCCCGGCCGCCCTGCGCACCCCGCGCGCGCCGCGCATCTTGCGCTGCGGGCGGAGTTGGCGTATCCTCCGGGCCACGGAGGTGCTGCACTCGATGTCCCGAGTTCGCGTGGGCTTCATCGGCGCGGGCAATCGCGCCAACGCGTCACACTACCCCAGCGTCGCCGAGCTGTCCGACCTCGCGGAGATGGTTGCCGTCTGCGACCTCGACGAGGGGCGCCTGACCGCCACAGCCGACCGCTGGGGCATCGATGCGCGCTTCACCGACCTGCACGAGATGCTCGCGACCGTCGAGCTGGACGCGGTCTACTGCATCTCGCCGCCGGGCGTGCTGCCGGACCTGGCCATGCCCTGTCTCGAGGCGGGGAGGCACGTGTTCAGCGAGAAGCCGCCGGGCTCGAACCTGGCGGCGGCGCGGCGCATGGCCGACGCGGCGCGCGCCAACGGCTGCCTGACGCTGGTGGCCTTCAACCGCCGCTTCGCGGCCGTGAACCTGCACTGCCGGGAGATCATCGCCGCGCACGGCGGCCCCACGCAGGTGCTGGTCGAGTACCACAAGAGCGCCGCCGAGCGCGTGCCCTACGAGAACCTCACGATGATGGTCTACGACATCAGCCACGCGGTGGACGCCACGCGCTGGTGGCTGGGCGAGCCGGAGGCCGTGCACGCGACCGTCCGCCGCTGCGGAGGCGACGCCGACAACATCTTCAACGCGCTGCTCACCACGCCCGAGGGCGCCATCGGTATCCTCAGCGCCAACCGCGCCTCCGGGACGCGCTACGAGCGCGTCGAGGTGCACGCCGACGGCGTCATGTGCGCCATCCGCGCTCCCGAGCGCGCCGAGATCTGGCTCGACGGCGCGCGCGCGCCGACGGTCGTCACCGGCCGCGAGCTGTGCGGCACCGATGACGTGCGCGTGACGTACGGTTTCCTGGCGGAGAACCGGCACTTCCTCGAGTGCGTGCGCGACGGCGTCGAGCCGTCGCCGAGTTTCGCCGATGCCGCGAGGACGATGGCGCTGTGCGAGCGCCTGGAGCGGGGAGGCCTGTGAGCGCCGCGCGCGTGAGGCAGCCATGATCACACCGAGGATTCCGCGCCCCAACATCCACGAGTTCGACTTCCTGATCATCGGCTCGGGCGTCGCCGGGCTGTTCGCAGCTCTGCACCTCGCCGACCGCGGCAGCGTCGCGCTGGTGACCAAGGACACGCTCACCGAGAGCAACACCGAGTATGCCCAGGGCGGCATCGCGGTCGCGCTGGGGCACGACGACCGCCCCGAGGATCACGCACATGACACGCTGGTGGCCGGCGCGGGGCTGTGCGATCCGGCGGCTGTTGAGGTGCTGACCGCCGAGGGCCCGCCGGCGGTCGAGGAGCTGATGCGCCTGGGCATGCGCTTCGACCGCAAGGCCGGCGAGCTGGTGCGCGGGCAGGAGGCGGCCCACGGGCGACGGCGCATCCTGCACGCCTCGGGCGATGAGACCGGCCATGAGGTCGAGCGCACGCTGTCGCGCCGCGCCTATGTCCATCCCGGCATCACCATCTTCGACCACACGCTGATGACCGATCTGCTGGTGGTCGAGGGCCGCTGCGTGGGCTGCGACGCCCTGGCGCTGCCCGACGCCGAGCGCGTGCGCTTCGTCGCCTCGGTCACCATCCTTGCCAGCGGTGGGCTCGGCCAGGTCTACGAGGTCACGACCAACCCGCTGGTGACCACCGGCGACGGCATGGCCGCCGCCTGGCGCGCGGGCTGCCGGCTGCTGGACATGGAGTTCGTGCAGTTCCACCCGACTGCGCTCTACCATGAGGGCTCGCCCAAGTTCCTGATCTCAGAGGCCGTGCGCGGGGAGGGCGCCATCCTGCGCAACGCCGCGGGCGAGCACTTCATGCCCGACTACCACCCCGAGGGCGACCTCGCGCCACGCGACGTGGTCGCCCGCGGCGTGTTCTCGCAGATGCGCAAGGACGGGCGCGGCTACGTCGAGTTGGACTTCTCGTCGATCCCCCTCGAGCGCTTCCTGTCGCGCTTCCCGGGCATCGTCGCCGAGCTACGGCGGCTGGGCTTCGACATCTACCGCGAGCGTGTCCCGGTCGCCCCGGCGGCGCACTACGCCATGGGCGGCATCGGCGCCGACCTGCGCTGTCGCACCGACCTGCCCGGCCTGCTGGCGGTCGGGGAGTGCTCGTCGGTGGGCATCCACGGCGCCAACCGCCTCGCCTCGAACTCAATGCTCGAGGGCCTGGTCTTCGGCCTGCGCGCGGCGGCCATCGCGCCGGCGCTGCCCAGGCTTTCCTACGAGCTGCTCGGCGTGGCGGCGGAGCTGGCCCCCCCCCCGGTGCGCTGCGCCCCCACCGCACTGCGCGCCGAGCTGCAGAGCCTGATGCATACCTGCGCGGGCATGGAGCGCGACGGGGAGACGCTGCTGGAGGCGCGCGACACGGTGCGGGCGTGGGCGGCGCAGATCGCCACGCTGCCGGTCTCCTCGCGCGAGGAGGCGGAGACGGCGAACATGGTCACCGTCGCCAACCTTATCCTCACCGCGGCGCTGGCACGCACCGAGAGTCGGGGAGCGCACTACCGCACCGACTTCCCCGAGCCCGATGAGGCGTGGCGGCGGCACATCGCCCTGCGAATGGACGCCGCCGGCGCGGTCACCACGCAGTTCGCGCCGGTCGAGAACGCCCTGAGCAAGGCGCCGGCCGCCTCGCGCCGGGCGGCCAACTCCGAGGCCGACGAGTGGCGTGACTGACGCCGTCCGGCCGGCGCGTCAGTGCTCCCGCGCGATCAGCGCCACATTCCTGCCGCAGCACTCGCGGTGCCGGCGGTACGAGGCGAAGCGTTCCGGCTCGCAGCGCGTGCACCCCGCCATGACCTCGATGTTCGACCGGGGAACGCCGGCCCGCTCGAGCTGCCACCGTGCCACCGCGATCATGTCCACGTGCGGGCGCTCGCGCGAGCGATCCACGGCCTGCGGAATGCCGTCGAAGGCAACCGCGACCTCCTCCCCCACCTCGAAACAGCACTGCCGGATGCACGGGCTCAGCGCCAGGCGCATCTCCTCCGCCTCGCCGCCGAACGTCTCCAGCGCCGCGCGAACGAGCGTCCCCGGCATGTCCGCCGCCAGCCCGCGCCAGCCGGCATGCGCGAGGCCGATCGCACCTGTGGAGGGGTCCTGCAGGAAGATCGCGAGGCAGTCGGCCACGTAGATCGCCAGCGCGACACCAGGCAGGTCGGTCATCAGCCCATCGACTTCGGCGACCTCGACGGTCGCGTCGCCGCCGCGCAGCATCTCGCGCGTCACCACTGCGACCTCGCCGCCGTGCACCTGCTCGGCCTCGACCAGTGTCGGCGTGTCGCCCAACTCCGCCAGCGCCACGGTGAGCTTGTCCGGCGGGTCGTCGCTGCTCTCCTGTGACCGCCGCGACTTCCCCACGAAGCCACCCACCGCGCCCGGCCAGCTCAGTCTGTGCTCCCACGTCGCCATCAGATCGCCTCTCCGCCCCCGCTGCGCGGCGAGTGTTCCATGCGAAGGATTCGTTCGATTCTCGGCCTGACCGCAGGGCCACCGTCGTTGCCGCGCACCACGCATCCGGTTCCCGACCTGCCGCCTGCTCCCGGGAACATGCGCCGCGTGTCCTGCCCCTCAATACTGAGTTCCTTGCGGGAAAGGGGCTTTCTTCCAAGAAGGCCCCCTGCCCCGCAAAGCCGTCTGGCGTCCGCCGTCCACCTTCCGCCGTCACCCCTCCAGCGCGGTGCGCGGGTACCAGCAGACGAAGCCCCACGGGCAGTCGGCGGCGAGCAGGCCCGGGGCGCCATCGAGCTGCGCCGGGGTTGCCGAGTAGAGCGGCGGCAGCAGCTCGGGCGGCAGGGCGCGGCCGGTGCACTCGGCTTCGAGGGTTGCGTAGGCGCCGGGGCGGGCGAGGTTGGCGAAGACGAAGGTGCCCTGCAGGGTCACGGTCAGGAAGTCGATGCGTGGGCCGCCCCACCGCGTCGGGTAGGTGGCGTAGGGGGCGAGGAAGCCGGCATCGCGGTGCAGGCCGGTGTCGGTCGAGCGCAGGGCCATCGCGATCGGCACGCCCTTGGCGAACTCGGGCAGGACGCCCATGCGATCGGTGGTGTTCTCGAAGTACGCGCAGCCGGGCGTAATCTCGGGCAGCACCACGCCCGGGCCGAGGTCCCGCTCGGGGAGCGGGCGCGCGCCGACGAAGAGGTCGGTATCACCATCGCCGTTGAAGTCGAAGGGCGCGGGCATGGCGATGCCAGCGATGCGCAGCTCGGCGCCGCTTACCCGCAGCGGGCCCATCGGCTGCAGCCCGCCGGCGTTGAGCCACAGGTGGATCTCCCCGGCTGCGCCCCCGACGAGCAGGTCGAGGTCGCCGTCGGCGTCCCAGTCCGTCAGGGCAGGCGCGGCGTAGCGCAGCGGGTCCGCGCCCGGCGCGATGACCGGGCCGTCAGTGCCCGCCACCTGCAGCCCGCGCGCGAAGCGCAGGGCCGGGCCGGGCAGGTGCTCGTAGAGGCGCACGCGCCCGTCCTCCCCCCCGACCAGCAGGTCGGCGTCGCCGTCGCCGTCCCAGTCGCCGGCGGTGGCCACGGCGCAGCGTCCGGCGTCGATGGGTGCATCGCTCTGCTGCAGATAGCCCGCCGGCGCCAGCGCGCCGTCGCCCCCGCGCTCGATCAGCGCGACGAAGCCCGCACGCCCGCCGACCAGCAGGTCGAGGTCGCCGTCGCGGTCGAAGTCGGTCGCCCAGGGCGCGGGCTGAGCAGCCACCGCGCCGGATGCCGCGGTCAGCTCCTCGGGCGCCGACAGGCCGGCGGTCGAGCCCCGAGACAGCACCACCCGCCCGTCGCCTGTACCCAGGATCAGGTCCGCGCGCGCGTCGCCATCCCAGTCGCCTGCCCAGGCGCGCGCGGGCGCGGCCACCTGGAGCTGTGCGCCCGCCACTATCACCGGTCGCGCCCCCTCCTCGGCGAGCACATGCGCACGGCCCTGCCCGTCGATGATGATGACCTCGACAGTCCCGTCGCCGTCGAGGTCGGCCGCGCACGGCGCCAGCGGCGCCACCAGGTCCGCCGGACCGCCCGGCCCCACCAGCAGTACGCCATCGACCGCGTTCCCGCCGCGTACGGCATAACGGTACACGCGATCCTGCAGGCCCAGCAGCAGGTCGAGCCGCCCGTCGCCGTCGAGGTCCCCCAGCCACGGGGAGACCTGCGCGCGCCGCGGCGTGGCCGCCAGCGGAAGGTCATCGCCGGGCAGCAGCGCACGGGCGCGGCCGAACGGCCCGGTGCCCGAGCGCGTGAACAGCAGCAGATCGCCGTAGCCCGAGCCGACGATCAGGTCCGCACTCCCGTCACCGTCCCAGTCGGCGGTGGCAGGGTGGGCGAAGTCTCCGGCCGTCAGGTTGCCGGTCTGCTGCAGCAGCGTGTGGCCGTGCAGGAAGCCGACCGGCCCGCGCTCCAGCACGCGCATCATCTGCCGGGCGCAGGCCGGCCTCGGGGTCAGCGCGGCCGCCAGGGCCGCGGCCACCGCCAGCAGTCGTACGGCCGTCACGCTTCCTTAAGCTCTCCCAGGTTGTCGCGGATCTTGATCATCGCGTCCACGATGTCATCCATGGCCTGCTCGTCCGCCAGTCCGTAGCGCTGGGGCATCCAGAAGCCACCGGCGTCGCAGATGTGCTCGCACGCCGGACAGGAGACCTGCGCGTAGTCCACATCCCCGGCGTAGTAGCGCGGGGCGAACGGGAACTCGTCCATATGCACGTTGTCGGCGAACACGCCCTCACGGTAGAGCGGGTTGTAGCCGCGCGCGGCCCCGATGCCCTCAGCCGCCAGCGCCTGCAGGAAGCGGTCGCGGCTGAGCCCGTCGAAGGCCGCGGCATCGTACTTGAAGATGTAGAGGTGGAAGGCGGAGACGTTGCTCGGATCGGTGAGCTTCTGCAGCTCGATGCCCTCGATCTCCTGCAGCCGCTCGCGCAGGTGGTCGCCGTTGCGGGCGCGGCGTTCGAACTGCTCGGGCAGCAGCTCCATGCAGCGGCAGATCAGCGCGCCCTGGAACTGCGTCAGGCGGTGGTTCCAGCCCATCACGCGATGATCGTACCACTCGCCCTCGGGCACGCGCCCGCAGTTGTGGATCGACCACGAGCGGCTGAACACATCCGCGTCGTTGGTCAGCACCATCCCGCCCTCGCCCGAGGTCACGTTCTTGGAGGACTGGAAGCTGAAGGCCCCGGCGTCGCCGATGGCGCCGATCCGGCGGCCCTTGTAGATGGCCCCGTGCGCCTGCGCGCAGTCCTCGACGACCTTCAGACCGTGCGCGCGCGCGATGGCCATGATCTCGTCCATGGCCGCCGGCGAGCCGCCGATATGTACCGCGATGATCGCGCTGGTGTGCTCGGTGATGGCGTCCTCGATCTTCGTGGGGTCGAGGTTGAAGGTGTCCGGGTCGATGTCCACGAAGATGGGGATCGCGCCCACCGAGATCACCGAGCTGGCGGTGGCGATGAAGGTGTACGGGGGCACGATCACCTCACTGCCCGGCTTCACCCCCACCGAGCGCAGAGCCACGTCGAGGGCCGTCGTGCCGCTGCTCAGCGCCACGCCGTACTGCGCGCCGTGGAACTCGCACATCATCTGCGTGGCGCGTTGCGTCCACTCGCCGCCGGTGCCCCACACGCCCGAGTCGAGCACCGCCTTGAGGTTTTCCAGGAAGCCCGGATCATCGGGCGGCCACTGCGGCCAGCCCTGCTCCCGGAGCTTGGGTCCGCCGTTGATCGCCAGCGTCGCCATCGGTTGTCCTCCATGATCTCAGCTTCGGCCGCGGGGGGCCGGCACATCGCGTGACCGGGTTGTCTTCGGCGACCTGGCGCCCATTCCCTCCCGCGCGGGGAGGTGAACGCGCCCTCGATGTGCAATTGTACCACAGGCGCGCCCGGCGCGCCGGCGTGGAGGCATGTACCTGCGCTGCATGAGGAGGAACCGGTATGCGACAGCTTCAGGCAGTGGGCGCGGTCGCGCTGATCGTGGCCCTGACCGCGTCCTGCGCGCTCGCCCAGGGCACCGGCGCCACCATCATCTTCCGCCCTGACGGCATGGCGCTCTACGAGGGCACCGGCGACGAGATGGCCGCCGAGCCCGCCACCGAGCCCATCACCATCGGCAACTTCCGCCTGCTGGGCTTCGAGCCACCCAGCGAGTCGAACCTGGACTACGTCGGCCTGGTGATGCCCTGCCGCGGCGCGCTCAACCAGCGCATGGTCAACCTCGCGACCACCTGGGGCTCGCCCCAGGGCCTGGCGCTGCTGTGCGAGGCCGTCGAGCCCACGGACCCGGTCGGCTTCCGGGTGCGCGCGTGGGCACACCGGCGCGGCGATAAGGGCTCGTGGCTGGCCATGACCCTCGCGCCCGGGCACACCCGCATCGGCGAGATGCCCGCGGTCGTGCAGAACCGCCGCTACCTGGGTGAGATGCACCGCTGGTACGTCGAGACCGACATGCCCACGCTCTACGATGACCACGAGGTCCAGCCCGAGTTCTCCATCGTCCTGAAGGTGGGTGGCTGGGGAAGCTGGTGGATCAAGCGCATCGAGATCAAGGCCTGGCCGGGGGTGTCCGACGAAGGCTGAGCCACGCCCCGAGCGCCGGCGCAGCGATCAGGCGGGCCGGCACGGTCCGCCCGGTCGCGCGTACCGCACCCCGTCGGCGCAGTGATACGACCGCACGGGAGAAGCCGGTCGGGAAGGGAGGTGGCCGAACGCGCCGGTGAGAAGATGTCGTCAACTGAGCCCAGGGTCTGTGGGAGGTGACGATGATGAGACGCGGCTTCACCCTTATCGAGCTGTTGGTCGTCATCGCGATCATCGCGATCCTGGCGGCGATCCTCTTCCCCGTCTTCGCCCGCGCCCGTGAGAAGGCGCGGCAGGCAAGCTGCCTCAGCAACGTGCGCCAGATGTCCAACGCCGCCATGATGTACCTTCAGGACTACGACGAGACCTACCCGGCCGGCCTGATCTTGACCAACGGCACGGCGCAGGGACCGGTGAGTCAGAGTCCCTACTTCACCACTGCCTGGCTGACCGGGGATATCATCTACCCGTACGTGATGAACCGCCAGATCTTCTTCTGCCCTTCCGCTGACGGCGGTTCCGTCTACTCCTGTGACTACGGCTTCAACCGCAGACTGTGCCCGGACCTGCGCAGCGGTGGCGCCGGCATCAAGATGGGTGACGTGCCGGCACCGGCCGAACTGTTCCTGTGTCTGGATTCGGGCTGCTACATGGTCAGCGACAGCAACGTGTCCAGCCCGTCGGGCTCTTTCTGGTATGTGCCCGGCACCTGGGACCCGGCGCGTGACCCCGAGGGCGACGGCTACAACACCACCTACCCACTTAGTGGGTTCGCGCGGACAGACTACCAGAGCGGACGCCATAATGAGGGCAGTAACGTCGGCTTCGCCGACGGACACGCCAAGTGGCTCGCCGGCCATTACATCCGGGGCAACCTGCAGCACTGGCGCCCGTGACGCACGGATGGCCGGGGCGATTTGACGCCCACGTCGCGTGCGATCGCCGGCGAGGCGGGCCCGGACAGCCGCGACCTGCGGGCCCGCAGAGAAAGCACCTGGGCGGGGAAGGTGGCAGATCACCCCGCAGCGAACAGGTCGTCACGTTGCGTTAAGCTCGTGGGGAGGTGTTCGTGATGAAGCGCGGCTTCACCCTTATAGAGTTGCTGGTTGTGATCGCGATCATCGCCATCCTGGCGGCGATCCTCTTCCCGGTATTCGCCCGTGCCCGTGAGAAGGCCAAGGCTGCGAGCTGCCTGAGCAACGTCAAGCAGCTCATGCTGGCCGCGATGCAGTACGCCCAGGACTACGACGACAACCTGCCCGCCTCCTATCAGCCGCAGGTGGCCATCGACCCCAACACCGGCGGCGCCTACACGTACTGGTACTGGCTGCTGCAGCCCTACATCAAGAACACGCAGATCCTCAAGTGCCCGGCCTGGAACGCCTACTTCCTGGGCTACGGCTGGAACTACTACTACCTCACCTACTCGTGGCCGGGCAGCGGCGGCTACGGCTCCGGCGGCTGCAACCTCTCCTACATCGAGCAGCCCGCCGAGACCATTATGCTCGCCGACAGCGGCGCCCATCAGGTCAGCAGCGGCGGCTGGAGCAACGGCATGACCTACGTCATCACATGGGCCGTCGAGCCCGGCAACTACTTCGTCTATCTGCGCCACAATGACGTGGCCAACGTCGGCTTCTGCGACGGCCACGCCAAGGTGCAGAACCAGGGCTACGTGACCGACCGCAGCCACTGGGACCTGCAATAGGCGCGGGCCGGCACCGGGCCGCACGGAGTCGCGCAGGGCGCGGCAGCCCGCCGTGCCCTGCGTGGTCTCCACCGGCCCACACTCCGGTCACAGCAGGCTGTTGGCCCGCTCACTAGCAGGTTGCCGAAGGCGGTGAGAGCGCTGCCCCGCTCGCCGACGGGCCGAATGAACACCTCGGTCTCGCGCGAGTAGGGCCGGAGGAGCCATGGCCTCTGTATCTCCACCGCTCCGCACAGCGCCATCCACGCCTGCATCAGCCGCACGGCGCGTTCGCGCAGGATCTCACCGCCCGCGTACACGGCCGCCGTCCCCGGCAACGCACAGAGCGCGCCGGCCGCCAGCGCGCTGCGCATCAGTCGTACACCCCGTATTCGAGGCAGGCGCGGAAGTAGGTGTCGATGTTCTCGCGCGGGGTGCCCTCGCGGAAGCTGTCGGAGGAGCCGATGATGAAACCGCCGCCGGGCTTCGCGATCGCCATGCCCTCGCGCACCGTCTGCTCGACCAGCTCCGGCGTGCCGTGCTTGACCACGTAGAGCAGGTCCACCCAGCCCTTGAGGGTAACGCGGTCGCCGATGGTGCGCTTGGCCTCGGCAAGGTCGAAGTCGCCCACCGGCGCCGGCGTGCAGGTCTCCAGCACATCGACCCCGCAACCGGCGATCAACTCCATCGACTGCGCCAGCTTACCGTCATCGTAGTAGTCGTAGAGCGCGCCGTAGGAGTGGGTCAGCTCGACGTGCTCGCGGATCTGCGGCACGAAGACCTCCTCGAAGATCGCCGGCGACCAGCCCGAGGAGAGCGAGTTGTAGTACCAGGAGCCGAAGATGAACTCGGCGCCGGCCTCCAGCGCGGCCTTGACCGCCGCCAGCGAGCGCTCGTGGAACAGGCCGAGGACGTCGTCGAAGAGCGCGCGGTCGGTGTAGTAGTCGATCATCAGGTTCTCCATGCCGCGCGCGTCGCCGGCGTTGTGGTCCAGCGCCGAGCGGATGTTGACCATGATCACGCCGCGGTCACCGAGCTGCTGCTGATAGGCGCGCAGCGTGTCGGGGTCCATGCGCACCGGCGGCAGGATGCAACGCAGGGGATCGAGGTCATCGCGCGACTTGATGAGGAACTCGAGCTTGACCGGGTTGGGCGAGACGCCGTACTCGCGCCCGGCGGGCGGCACGCGCGTCACGTCGGAGATGTCGCCCGCGGGGGTGTGGAAGGTGCGCTCGAAGATGACGCAGTCGCCGGCATCGCGGCGCGTCTGCTCGACCTGCACGTCGGGGATGTCGTAGCCGGCGGGGTTGGTACAGATCTGATGGCCGCCGGGCCCGCCGATGATGTGCATGAAGTCCATGTCGGGCAGTACTTCGAGCTGCCTGGCGAGCGAGGTGTCGGCGTACTCGGCGGTCATCCACGCTCCCACGCGCGGGGAGATGGGCACGCGGTCGGGCTCCTCGTGGCGGATGGCGGCGAGTATGCGCTCACGTGAGGTCATCTGTGCGCGGGGCATGGTGGGACCTCCCTCAAGTCGTTGCCGTTCGGTCGTCGTCGTTGTGCCCCCGGCCACCGACAACGGCACTCGCTCTGCGCGACCGGCATCAGTTGATCAGCTCATCTGAGGGCGCGCCTCCCGCCCCGACCACGTCCGCGGTCGCGACCTCACCGCCCGCGGCCGCGAACTCCGCGACGATCTGCGCACCCGCGCCGTCGGTCCAGAACCCATCCGGCTTGAAGGCCCCCGGCCAGCCGGCGACGTCCAGGATCAGCTTGCGCGCCCGCGCCTCCCCGCCGTCGGTCAGCAGTGCGCTGCGCAGGTAGCTCGCCGGCCAGGCCACGCGCGTGTCCAGCACCGTCACGTCACTGTCCTCGGCCGCACGCACCGCCTCCGCGACCTCCTCGCTCCAGGTCAGCAGGACGGTCGCGTTCCGGGGCACGTCGGCCTCGCCCCAGTCGAACGGCTCCACGGCGACCGCCAGCGCCTCCGGCTCGGCCCAGCCGGAGGCCTCGACCGTGATCTCGAGCGCCTGGCCGGCCTCGAGGGTCACGCCGCTGACCAGCAGGTGCGCGCGGCCGAAGCGCGCCCCCAGCGCGCGCGTCGAGCCGCCCCGCTCCCGCCAGGTGTCGCCCGGCGCGTCGTCGCGGTCCAGGGCCGACATGCGCGCGCCCGGCGCCGACGCGATCAACTCGATCTCGAGGGGCTCGGCCGCCTCCACGCACTCGACCACATAGCGCGTCTGCGACACCTCGCGGCTCACCGCCAGCCGCAGGCGCGCCTCGGCCACGCGCAGATTGCTGACCGTCATGCCCATCGAACTCTGGAGCAGATGCGGGGCCAGGCGCACGCGGCGGTTCGGGGCATCGGGCTCGAAGCCGGTGAGGTAGTGCAGCACCGCGCGGGCGTTGATGCCGCCCTCCCAGGGGCGCACCCGGTGCATGCCCCAGACGTCGCGGCTGGGCGTGTCGTCGGGCCGGTTCATCTCGGCGAAGCCGCCCGAGGGCTCCGCCGCCGACAGCAGCCCCACCAGCGCCGCCTCCGCCGCCGGGTGATCGATGGCCGCCAGCGCCGACAGCACGTAGCCCGGCGTCATGCCCACGTAGTAGCCGCACTCGGGCGTCAGCTTCGTAGTCCCGGTTTCGGGGCGGTAGAGCCAGCTCAGCGCGTTGAGCACGTTCTCGACCTGCTGCCGGTCGTCGGGCTCTGCGTAGCCGATCCACAGCGGGCGCAGATTGATGTTCGCGAACGGCGGGCGGTAGCGCTCACCCGAGAGCGCCGACATCGCCGGCGCGTAGTATCCGCGGTCGCGCTGCCAGTAGTGGCGCTCGGTGGCCTCGCGCACGCGCCGGGCAGTGGCGCGGTACTCGTCGATCTCGGCCTCATCGCGGCCGATGGCTTCGGCCATCGCCGCCATCGCCTCGGCGGCGGCCACGTACTCGAAGGCGGAGTCGGCCGAGCACAGTTGCAGGTGGACGTAGTCGGGGCACAGCTCAGGATCGGCGCTGTGGAGCTGATAGCCGGGGAAGCGGTAGGTCTCGTCGCCGTGGAAGGGCAGGCGGCCCTGGTCGTCGATCTCCTGGCCGGCGAGGGCGCGGCGCAGGTAGCCCCAGCGCTCCTCAAGCTGCGCGGTCTCGCCGGTGTGCCGCCAGTACCAGGCGTTCTGCAGGATGACGAAGCTGGCGATCTCGGCCTTCGGGGACTCGACCTCGTCCCAGTGGATCGCGGCGACCTCATCGGGCAGATTCACGTTCAGCGGCATGTTGTTGCCGATCGCCTGCTGCCTGGCGCACACCGCGAAGTGGTAGTGCAGGTCGCGCGCGACCGCCTCGTGGGCGCCGGCGTCGAGCAGGTACAGGTCCGGCCCGTTGGCATCGCGAATCCAGCGGTAGGTGTAGCGGTGCATGGGCGAGAAGCCGCCGGCCTCGGCCTGCTGCACCCGGCACAGGTAGGCGCTGATGGCGAGGAACTCGTCGATCTCCTCCCCCGCCCCCTCGACCTGCACGACGCCCTCGGCCCACTCGCGCCACCACTCGCGGCCGGCGGTGAGCACGCCCAGCCCCTCCTGCTCGATGGCGGCGATGATCTGCTCCTCGGTGACCTGATCGTCTGCGAAGCTCACGCGCGCGAGCTTGCCCACCGACTCCCCCGGCTCGATGCGGCCCAGCGGGCAGATCACCGCGCGCTGATCGCCGAGCTGCGTGGTGGTGGGCCCCAGCGGCATGATCTGCTCGCTCAGCCCCTCAGGCAGCGCCGGGACGGCGCTCTGCCCCACCACGCGCGTGCGCGCGCCGGCGAAGCCCATGCGCACCCGGGTGTCTCCGCGCACCTGCAGCAGGTCGCCCCCGATGGCGCGGTCGGCGGGCAGGGACGACTGCAGCGCCAGCGCGACGTTCCCCAGCGCCTGCTCGGTGTTGTTGCTGACGATGATCAGGCTCACCACGGCATCGATCTCGGGAGGGACGGTCTGCACGATGTCCACGCGCACGCGCTCGCCGTCCCAGCGCGTGTGCACCAGTCCGCCGGGCGCGATCCACGCCATCGACTGGCGCCGGGCCAGCTCGGGCCGGCCGTCGATGAGCACCGCGGGCATGACCGAGCCCATCAGTCCGGAGACCTTCTGGTACGTGGGCCCGAGGGTGTCGCCGATGGTGCCCAGCGGCACACTCAGGCCGGTGACGGCGAAGACGCGGCCGTTGCCCATGGGGTAGGCGCCCAGGTCGGAGTACGTGGGCGGCTCGCCGCCAAGGTCGATCTCCTGGCGCCACGCGTCCCAGGTGTCTTCGACCCAGGCGGCCTGTGCCAGCACCTCGTCCCAGGTCCAGCTCAGCTCGTCGCGATTCTGCCGCCCCGAGCCGCAGCCGGCGATGAGCGTCACGGAGATGATCGCGAGCGTTGCACGGATGCGCCGAAGGTCCATCAGGAGGCTCCCTCTTGCGGTTCGCCGACGGTCGTTGCCGTCGTGGTCCGTAGGGCGGGGAGCTGCGTGCCCCGCCTGCCGTTGCCGTCGCCGGTGGAGGGGCCGCACGAGGTCGGCCCAACACGGTTGCTGCCGTCGCCGTCTCGTGTCGCCGAACGGCGTCCGGGCAGGAGTGCCCGGGCCACGGAACCACGCCGTGGTCGTTCCCGGTTGCCGGTTGCCGTCTGCTCTCTCCCGGCCCGAAGGACTGAAGGCCATGAGCGAGGAAGGGCGTCGCCGATGGAGGCGGGGGTGCGAGTCGAACGCACCCGGGGGCCGACACGCTGGCCCCCGCCGCGGATTTGCAGTCCGCGAGGGACCCGGTCCCGTCCCCGCCATCCGTCATGTGTAACGATTCGCTGCGACGGCCCGTTCCCCCTCGCCGATCAGGCGCGGGGACCGAGGAGGCATGCCCGTGCTGAGCACCCCACCGACCCCCGAGAGCGTCGGCTCCATGCGCATCGAGCCCGCCGGCCCGTTCGTCGCCGGCAGCCGCCACAGCGTACGCCTGACCTACACCGCGGGCCCGTCGGGCATCGAAGTCGGCGGCGGCCTGCGTATCTTCCCGCCCCACCGTGGCCACACCTACTGGGAACTCGGCAAGGTTACCGCGGAGTGTTCGCGCGCGGGAGCGACCGTCGAGGTCGAGACCTTCAATGACCGCCCCTACACCTTCCACCACTCCAACCCGCCCTACGTGCGCGTGACCGTCTACGGCGAGCCGCTGGCCGAGGGTGACACCGTCACCGTAACGCTGGGCGAGCACGGCGGCTACTCGCGCGGCTACTTCCGCCTGGCGCGCGTCACCGACCACGCCTGGTGCGGCTATCCCTTCCAGGTGCTCGTCGATGTGCTGGGCAACGGCGCGCGCCCACGCGAGTTCGACCGCCCCGACGCCTTCGTGGAGCTGCCCGACGCGCCGCAGGTCGATGTGGTCGCCGACCGCCCGGCGAAGATCCACGTGGCCGCGAAGCCGCCCGGCCGCGCGAGCGATGACTCCTTCGAGCTGGTCATCTCCGCGCGCGATCAGTTCGGCAACCTCGCGGAGTACGAGGGCGACCTTGCCATCGAGTGCACCGACCCCGATGCGGAGTTGCCCGACAGCGTCTACGTCGGCAGCGCGACGGGCTACTGCGACCTGTGCCGGCCCGAGCGCCCGGCGGGGATGACCCACGTGGAGGGCTGCCGCATCGCCGCCGAGAGCGCGCGCATCACGGTCTACTCGGCGCGCGACGAGATCATCGGCACCAGCAACGTGGTGGCGCCCGGCTTCGGCGCGCCCGATCGTGTCTACTTCGGCGACCTGCACGTGATGAGCGGCCGCCTCGGGCGCATGATGCTCGGTGATACCGAGTACGCCTACCGCTGGGCGCGCGATGTGCAGGGCCTTGACTTCTCGGTGGTCACCAACCGCGGCGGCGAGGGCGACTGGCAGGAGGACCTGCGCCTCGATGACGAGTTCGATGAGTCCGGGCGCTTCGTGACCATCCCCGCCCTCGAGCGCGGCTGGCGCCGCGGGCACAAGAACGTGTACTTCCGCGCCTCCGAGACCGTGCCGCCCATGCCCGGCGGCGACATCGAGGATATGTTCGAGTGGCTGGCCTCGCTCGATGTGCCCGCGATGGCCATCGCCCATCACCCGAACTGCCACTCCGAGACCAGCCGCTACTACGCCTGGGGGCCGCAGGACTGGACGACGGTCAACCCGCGCTTCGAGCGCCTCGCCGAGATCACCCAGTGCCGCGGCTCGTTCGAGGTGGACGAGGTCGGCGGCGAGGTGTCGCTGGGCGGGCTGGGCGCGTCGATCCAGGACATGCTCGCCATGGGCCACCGCCTGGGCTTCGTCGGCGGCACCGACAACCACCGCGCGCAGCCGGGCTCGCCGCGCTCGAACCTGGGCGGGCTGGTGGCCGATGAGATCATCGGCGGCGGACTGACCGGCGTGTTCGCGCCCGAACTCACGCGCGAGGCCATCTTCGACGCGCTCTGGGACCGGCGCTGCTACGCCACCACCAGCCGGCGCATCCTGCTCGACGTGCGTCTCGGCGAGCACATGATGGGCGCGGACCTGTCCGCCGAGGACGCCGCGCCCTTCGCCGAGGAGCGCACCATCCGCATCGAGGCCATCGGCCACCGCGAGCTGGCGCGCGTTGAGGTGGTGCGCAACAACCAGACCGTGGAGTCGGTCGAGATCGACGGCGACCGCGCGTCGCTGACCTACACGGACCCGACACCGCTGGCGGAGGTGCCGGCGGTCTCGGAGGCGGCACCGAACGTGGTCTTCTACTACGTGCGCGTGCGTCAGGCCGACGGCAACCTGGCCTGGTCCAGCCCGATCTGGCTCGGGCGATAGGGCGGCCGGGCGCGCCCGATGCACTGCATCGGCGGGAAGCGCGCCCCTCCGTACGGCATTGCGGCTGTTGCCGTCATCGTTGCCGTGAGTTCGTTGCTCGTAGCCCGTAGCTCGCCGCTCACTCAGGAGGCCCGACCATGATCGACACCCACACGCATCTGCATTACAACGGTCGCATCCCCGGCGAGCCCGTCGGTATCTCCGCCGACCAGCTCGTGGACACCATGAACCGCAACGGCATCGACCGCTCGGTGGTACTGCCCATCGAGAGCCCCGAGGTGTGCACCTGTCTGTGCATGACCGAGACGGTCATCGCGGCCGCCTACACCTATCCCGAGCGCCTGGTGCCGCTCGTGCACGTGGATCCGCGCATGCCCCGCGCCGACCAGGTCATCCGCCACTTCGCCCGCAACTACGACCTGGTGCGCGGCTTCGGCGAGCTGGTGGACGGGCTGTCCATCGATGACGAGCGCCGCCAGCTCATCTACGCCACCTGCCAGGAGCTGGGCTTCCCGGTCATCTTCTACGGCTCGAGCTACTCGAGCTTCGACGACGTCGGCCTGCCGCGCCTCGAGGCGATGCTGCAGAAGTACCCGGAGCTGATCATCATCGGCCACGGCCCGCGCTGGTGGAACGCGATCTCGGCCGACGACGACGGCTCCTGCGGCTACCCGACCACGCCGGTGGTGGAGGGCGGCGCCGCCGACCGCCTGCTGCAGGAGTACCCGAACATGTACGCGGACATCTCCGCCGGCTCGGGCTTCAACGCCATGACGCGCGACCCCGCGTTCACTCAGGGCTTCCTCGAGCGCAACTGGGAGAAGATCATGTTCGCCACCGACTACCTGCGCGTGGGCCAGGAGCTGGGGCAGGTCCGGTGGATGCGGGAGACGCCGATGCGCGACGATCAGCGCGCGGCCATCGCCGAGGGCAACGCCAAGCGTGTGTTCAAGCTGGAGTAGTGGCGTTGCCGTTCCGTGGCATCCCGCCCGGGGGCGGGACCCGTACGCCGTACCGGACTGCCGCGGTCGCGACGATGGCCGCACTCGAGGTGATGACCGATGGCCAAGGGCACTTTCGTCTGCGCACTGCTGCTGGTCGCCGCGGGGGCGGGCTGGGCGAAGACCGCCCGCAGCTACTACGACGCCGAGACCATGGAGCGCGTGCGCGCGAAGGTCGAGGCCTTCGACTGGGCGCAGGCGCAGGTGGAGGCCGCCGCGGATGCCGCCCGGTGGCACCTGCAGTTCTCCGACGAGGAGCTGTGGCAGTTCGTGCCGCCGCCCGAGCAGATCCGCGCCATCAACGTGCACATCGGCCATGACTGCCCCATCTGCGGCGACGAGATCACGCGCAGGGCCGGGCATTATCCCTGGGAGATGGACCGCGATCGGCCCTTCAAACTCACCTGTCCGGTGTGCGGCACCACCTTCCCCGACAATGACTTCGAGCCGTGGAACACCGAGGGCCTGGAGGGCGAGCCCGAGCGGGCACAGGGCCCCGACGGCCCGGTGATCGACCGCGGCCTGGGCTGGGTCGGCCCCGACGGGCTGCGCTACTGGTTCGTGCCCTACTACATCTTCTGGCAGCGCTGGGTGAAGGACATCATCGGGGGCATGGAGACGCTCGGCCAGGCCTACCTGCTCACCGGCGACCCGCGCTACGGCCACGCCTGCGCGGTGATGATGGCCAGGGTCGCGTCCGAGTACCGGCGCCAGGACTATCCCACTCAGGGCTACCATGAGGGGCGCTTCGGCGTCGCCGGGCGCATCTCCGACCGCATCTGGACCACCGGCGATGATATCCGCATCGCACTCGCCTACGATGCCATCTACCCGATCTTCGACGAGGACCCGGCGCTGCTCGAATTCCTGCGCACGAAGGGCATCGACGACCCGCGCCGGACCATTGAGCAGGACATGCTCGCGGTCATGGCGCGCGATGTGCTCGGGGGCGTGAACGCCGTCGGCAACATGGGCATGCACCAGCGCACCGCCTGTGTGCTCGCCATCGTCATGGACAACGATGACCCCGACTTCGGCCCGACCACCGCCGAGCTGCGCGAGTGGCTCATGGCCGGCGCGGGGCGCGTCGAGGACCTGCTGTGGAACGGCTTCTGGCGCGACGGCCTGGGCGCGGAAAGCTCGCCCGGCTACTCGTCGAGCTGGTGCCGCAACTTCTACGAGATCGCCGACCTGCTGCCGCGCATCGGCGTGCAGATCTGGGACAACCCCAAGCTGAAGAAGATGGCCGACATCGGCATCGACCTGGCGGTCAACGGGCGCTGGGGCCCCGACATCGGCGACTGCGGGAGTCCCGCCGGCGGCGGGCCCATCGGCCGCGGGACCGGCCTGCTGGGTCGCGCGTTCACGCGCTACGGCGAGCCGCGCCACGCCCAGTTGCTGGCCGCCCAACACGCTGCGTCGCGCGACCTGTTCGCGGACCTGTTCGACGAGGAGGCGGTGGCGCGCGCGGTCGAGGAGCATGGCACCGACTTCGCCCTGCCCACGCGCGCCATCGGCGGTTACGGGCTGGCCATCCTCGAGGCCGGCGCGGGCGACAACCGGCGCGGGTTGTCCATGTACTTCGGCTCGGCGGCGGGTGGCCACGGGCACCACGACCGCCTGAACATCGAGATGTGGGCGCTCGGCCGGGTGATGCTGCCCGACGACGGCTACCCGACTCCGTTCACCCGCCCCGACTTCTGGCGCTGGCGCTTCACCGACACGCACAAGCACTACTGCGTCGTGGTCGATGAGACCACGCAGACCAGCCAGGACGCCGGCGACCTCAACGCCCTGGTCTCCACGCCGGGCGTGCAGCTCGTCGATGGCTCGGCGGAGGTCGCCTACCCCGGCCTTACCTCGCTGTATCGCCGCACCGCCGCGCTCATCGACATCTCGCCCGAGGACGGCTACCTGCTCGACATCTTCCGCGTGCGCGGCGGCGGCCAGCACGACTGGTGCTTCCACGGGCCGATCTGGTTCGACCTGTCCCTCGAGGGCGGCACGCTCGGCCCGGCGCAGGAGCATGGGACGCTGGCCGGACCCAACGTGCCCTTCGGTGTCCGGCCGCACGCGGCGGTGCGCGGTGGCCTGCCCATGCACCTGTTGCGCGCCGAGGGCCTGCTGCCCGGCGAGGACTACCGCACGCTCTCCGAGCAGGGCTGGGCGATCTGCAACTCCTCGCCGCTGACGAAGCTTCCCGGGGCGGCCATCACGCTCGCGACCGCGCCCATCCGCGCCGGCGCGCAGCGTGTCTTCGCCCGTGTCTACGACTACGCCGAGGGCACCAACGTGTTCGAGGTGGCCGCCGGCGGCGCGACCGCAACGCTGCAGGTCGAGCCCGCCGAGGCCGAGGGCTGGCGCTGGCTGCAGGCGCCCATCAACCTGCCCGCGGAGGCCACTGAGGTCGTGCTCACAGCCCGCGAGGTTGGGCAGACCTACCTCCAGCTCGACCAGCTCGTCTTCGTCGACGATCCCGACCTCGACCATCCGCGCGTGGTGGGCAACGGCACCTCCGGCTACCACGGCCTCTACAACGTGCGGCGCATGACCCCTGAGGGCATGTGGCGCGCGAGCTGGCGCAAGCCCGACGAGGGCCTGGGCCTGACCATGACTATGCCCGCGGGCATCGCCGGGGAGGTCATCGTCTGCGACGCCTCGCCCGAGATGCGGCCCGGCAATCCCAAGGAGGTCCAGTACGTGCTGGGGCGGCGCATGCTGCCGGGCGAGCGCATCGACGCCGGCGACGAGCTGCTCTCGACCTTCGTGGCCACCGCCGAGCCGCACCGCGGGGAGCCGGCCATCAGCCGCGTCGAGCTGCTTGAGGGCGCGGGCGCGAGCCCCGAGACCGTCGGCGTGGCGGTGCATCGCCAGGGCGCGGTCGAGCTGGTGCACTCGGCGCTGGCGCCGGAGGCCTGCGAGTGGCGCTTCGGCGACCAGACGCTCGCCGTCAACGCCGAGTACGCCCTGGTCACGCTCGACGATGATGGCGTCGCGCGGGCGATGATGGTCAACGGCACCAGCCTGCGCATCGGCGATTTCGCGCTGGAGGGCCCGCCGGCGCTGGTGGCCACCGTAACCGACGTGGACTTCGCCGGTAACGCGATCGTCATCGACGCGCGCGTGCCCGATCCGGGGGCGCTGGTCGGACGCGTGGTCAGCCTCGGCAACAACCTGCATCGCGAGGCCTACACGATCACTGCCGCCGAGGCGGTCGAGGGCGGCACCCGCCTGGGCTTCGGCGACGTGCTGTTCACGGTCGGCATGGGCGCGGTGACCGAGACCGACGCGGAGGCGACAACCGTGACCGCCGACCGCAACCCCGGCCGCTACCGCCGCGACGATGGCGTGCACCACGCGGGCCGCTGGCTCTACACCGAGGAGCGCGGCGCCGGCTGGCGCATCGCGTCGGTCGATGGCGCGCTGTTCACGCTCGATGGCCCGCCCGCCGACCTCGACGCGCGCTTCACGGACGCCGATGGCGATGGCCGGCGCCTCTACTGGATCTCGGACGTCGGGCCCGGCGACACCTGCACCATCCCGTCGGTGACCTGGGTGGCGCGATAGGGCAAGGAGAGAACCGCAGATGGCCTGCGAGCACGCGAGGATCGCTCGTACCGTTGGCGCGGCCGCCGCGGTCGTCATCTGCGCGACCGCTGCCTGGGGACAGGCGACGCTGCCGGAGGGCTGGTCGAGCGAGGGCGAGCTTGCCACCGACGGCGCGTGGCTCGTCGCCCGTAACGCGGCCACCATCGCCGCGCCCATCGAGGACGCGACGGTGACCAGGCTGCTGCTGCGTCCGGGCGCGCTCGAGGCCCCCGCCACCTGCCGCGTGGAGGGCGCCGACGGCGTGGCCCTGGAGCTGCGCATGCAGGCGCTCGACGGCGAGTACCGCGTCAACATCATCGGCCAGGAGCGCATCCCGCTGCCCGACGCATGCGTCGAGCTGCGCGTGCCCGACCCCGCCGGCGGCCGACTGTTCAACCAGCGCTACTTCATCCGCCCCTTTCCGCACTGGTACGAGGGCGACGAGCGCCAGGCCCTCCTCGACCGCTACGCCGATCTGCCGCCGGCCTCGCAGCACCCGCTGGGGCTGCGCATCGACGCCCATGACGGGCGCGTGGGACTGTGGGTCGATGACCGCTACGTCGCCGGGCTGCCCATGACCGGGCCGCTCAACCTGCGCCTGGCACTCTCGCCGGGCAACGCGGTCGCGGAGATCGCGACCGCCCGCGCCGTGCCGGATCGCTATGTGCCCGTCGGCCTGCGCGGCTACCGCCGGCCGGGCTCGTGGCGGCCGGTCAGTCTGCCCACCGGCCGCGGCGCGGTGCGCATCGAGGACGTGCCCTTCGACCTCGGCGCGCCCGGTGATGACATCGACGTCGGGCTGTCGCGCTGGCTGGCCGAAAGCAGGGGCCCCGAGGGCTTCACCGAGAACTACTTCACGCGCAGCGCCTTCGACTCGCGCCCCGAGGACGTGCTGCTGGCCATCCCCACCGACGAGTACTCGCATGCGCATCTGCTGTGCGCCGTGGACCCCGACCCGGCGAAGACCCCGGTGATCAGCCTGCGCCTCACGCGCCTGCTCGAGGACCTCTACGATTCCGGCGGGCGTGGCGACGCCTTCGCCGACACCTCCATCCTCCTCGTGCGCAGCGGCGGCCGCTGGCCGGACGGCTGCACGCAGGTCGGCGAGGTCGAGACCGAGCGCGGGCCGATGACGCTGCCGCTGCTGCACGTCGCGGTGCCGCTGAGGTCCGGGCACATCCAGGACGTGCTCGACGAGCAGGGCATCTTCTACCGCCGCTCGACGCAGCACCTCGACCTTGAGCTGACCCGCGAGCTGCACATCGTCAAGTCGCCCAACTACTCGCACCACTCGATCCTGCCCGTCGGCCCGCCCAGCGGCGTGCACGTCTTCGGCCTCACCCTCGAGCGCTCGCCGCTGCGCGTGCGGGTCAGCTCACGCCAGGTCGGCAACGTGTTCTACCAGCACGAGCGCCCTGCGCTCTACGTCGAGATGACCCCGCGGCGGCCGGAGCCCTTCGCGGGCGAGCTTCTCTGGCAGGTGCGCGACTTCTACGGGCGCATGTGGGAGGGCCGGCGTGCGGTCGCGGTCGCGCCCGGCGAGCCCACCGTCGCCCGCATCGACCTCCGCTCGGACGTGCTCGGGTGGTTCGGCGCGACGGTCTTTCTCTACGACCACGCCGGCCGCAAGCTGTGGGAGCACCCCACCAGCTTCGCGATCCTGCCGCCCGACACCCGTCGCGCGAGTGCGGAGAGCCCCTTCGGGACGTGGTGGTTCCGGCGCAGTCACGTCGGTAGCGACGATGTCGCCGAGGTCGCGCCGTTGCTGCAGCGCATGGGCTTCCGTCACGTCAACCC
>JALGVA010000217.1 GCA_029820295.1 Candidatus Zipacnadia bacterium | reverse complement strand
GGCCCCTCG
Source organism: Candidatus Zipacnadia bacterium (assembly GCA_029820295.1). Lineage (GTDB taxonomy): Bacteria > Armatimonadota > Zipacnadia > Zipacnadales > UBA5352 > JALGVA01. The sequence continues at coordinate 6,637 of JALGVA010000217.1, read as the reverse complement.
CCCGCAGCCAGCGTCGCCAGCGCCCTGCCCGCGCGCTCATCCGAGGCCGCGCCCTGGTCGAAGGCCCGCACGAGCCGGCGCGCGCGCCGCGCCAGCTTCTCGCGCTCCTCGGGCTTGAGCGCCGCCAGGTCGGCCAGCGCCTCCATGCGCCGCGCCGCCGGGCCGTGGGTCGCGCCCCGGGCCAGCGCGCCGCGCATGGCCTCGTCGAAGCCTTCGTCGCCGGGCCTGACCAGCGGCAGCGCGTGGACGGTCGTGCCGATCTCCGCCAGCCAGCCTGAGAGGTCCTCCCCCGCCGCCAGACTCAGGTAGTGCGCTACCTTGTCGCTGGCCCACGCGTACTGCGCGGGGAGCTTCTCGTCCTCGCGGCGCTTCGGGATCACCTCGAAGAGCCGCCGCAGGATGTCATCGCCGAAGCGGCGCTCCAGCTCATCAAGCAGCCACATGCCCTTGGGGTGCCACTGCTGCGTGGCCCAGTACACGCGCGCGAGGTCGGCGCCGATGTGCTCGGGGTCGGCGGCGGCGAACTGCGCCTGTGCGATCTCGCGCAGCCGCCCGGCGCGGTCGGCGAAGCCCTCATTCTCGATGAAGCGCAGGGCCAGGTGGCGGATGATGGTGAACTCGGGGAAGAGGGTGATGAGCAGGCGGCCGGGGTAGTCGTGCTGCAGCCCGAGCAGCGCCAGCGAGAACGCGACGTTCCAGGCGCGCGCCCACGGCGCGCTGCAGGCGCCGATGAACGAGCCGTGATCCCACGGATCGGGGGACATGCACGCGCGCAGAATCTCGATCCGCGGCGGCGTCTTCCATCCCTCGCCGAAGAGGTCGCGCATGAAGTGGTCGAAGCGCAGGATGAGCTCGGCGACGTCCGGTGCCTCGTCGGCGATGGCGTCGTCGCAGATCAGGCGCAGGCGGCCGACAGTGTGCAGCTTCGGCACCGGCCCGATCTCCGCGGGCACGTCATCGCCGGGGCGGTCGGACGCCTCTGCCGCCAGCCAGATGAGCAGCGGGTAGAGGTGCGCCAGCAGGTTGAGCCGGCGCAGCCCCGTGCCGATCACGCACACGCGCCCGTCGCCATGCTCCATCAGGCCGGCCAGCGGCTCGCCTGTCTCCGGGTGGCGCAGCAGCGGCCGCGCGCCCTCGGGCATCGCGACCGGCGCCCAGGTGCTCGCGCCGGGTGGGTGCGCCGCGAAGCCCTCGGGCGCGTCCTCGGCGACCTCGACGGCCTCGGGCGGGTAGCCCAGGCGGAAGTCGCGGTCATGGCGCACCTTGCCGGCGCAGTCGGCCGGCGACAGGAAGCGGAAGCCGAAGCGCTCTGCGACGTTGTTGGCCGGCAGCTCCTCAGCAGGGGCGTCGTTCATCAACTCGAACATGGGAGCGGAGGAGGCCAGCAGCAAGCCGCCGCCCTCGGCGACGAAGCGCTGGATGGCCGTGATCTCGGTGGCGCCGAAGCGCGTGGGGGTGGTGGCGTCGATGATCGCGACGTGGTAGCGGCGCAGTACGCGCAGCGTGAGGCGTCGGCGGCAGATGGTGACCGCGAGCGGGCCGCCGTAGAGGCCGTGGCGGGCGTCGCGCCAGCCGCTGTCGTGGTGGTGGTCAACGAGGATGCGTATCGGTCTGTCCCGGCGGGTGAGCACCACGCCGGTCACCTCCCCGCGGGAGCAGGTGCGCCTTACTCCAGCACTATCGCCTCAGCCCTCGTCCGTGCCAGACAGCAGGGATGCTGAGCGCCCGGTGCAGGCCTACCCGCCCTGCGTGAACCACTCGAAGGGGATGTGCGGGTCGAACGGATCGCGGCGCAGCTCGTCGGGCTCGTCGCGATTGTAGTGCACGGTCGGCACGTTGAGCACCACCGCGGTGCGCCCCTCCAGCGCCATGAAGCCGTGCCAGACCATCGGCGGGATCTGCACCACCAGCGGGTTCAGCTCGCCGGCGACGATGGCCTGCGCCTCGCCGCAGGTCGGCGAGCCCTCGCGGTCATCGTAGAGGCCGATCTTGGCGTTGCCCGCGAGCACGCAGAAGCTGTCGGTCTGCAGGCGGTGGCAGTGCCAGGCCTTGACCACGCCGGGGAAGCCCGCCGAAACGTAGACCTGGCCGAAGTCGATGAAGATCTCGTCATCGTCGCGCAGGACCTCCATCAGCCAGCCCCGATCATCGACGTGACGGACCAGCCGCTTGATACGCACTCCCTCGATCATGATCGGCCCTCCCCGCTAGGAGGCAGGCATCTGTACGGCCACGGCATGGCGGCCGAAGTACTCCTCGGCGACCGCGGTGAGGTCATCGGCGGTGACCGCCTGCGCGGCGGCGACCGCCTGGTCCACGTCGCCCAGGCCGAAGAGAGCGCGTCTGGCGACGTAGAGGGCGCGATCGACCGGACGCTGGTTGGCCAGCAGGTGTCCGTTGATGACGCGCCGGCGCGCGCGCTCCAGCTCCGCGTCCGTCACTCCCCCGGTGCGCAGCGCCAGCAGGTGGCGCAGCAGGCCGCGCCGCACCTGCTCGATGGTGTTGGGCGAGCACAGCGCGTGCACCGCCAGGAAGGGCTGCCGCGACACGGCGATGGGCAGCACCCCGATCGGGTAGTGCTGCTCGAGCAGCCGCGTGGGGATCGCCAGCCCCAGCGCCTGCAGCAGGCTCAGGTCGCGGCGCAGGCGGCCGCCGCGGCCCTCGAGGAGCTGGCCGATCATCTCGCCGGCGGTGTACTGCGGGTCATCGATCGGCGGCAACGGCACGCCCACCACCATCGACGCCTGCACCAGGCCGGCGGCGTCTCCGACCTCGACCCTCGAGCCGGACGGCGGAGCGGGCGCTTCGGACGCGGGCGGCGCGGGCAGCCTGGGCAGCGCGCCGAAGGCCGCGGTCACCGCGGCCGTGATCTCTTCGGCCGACCTCGGCGCGACCACGCACACCACCGCGTCGGAGGCGACGTACTGCGCGTCACGGAAGGCCTGCAGGGCCTCGAGCGTCATGGCGTCGATGGTCTCGGGATCGCCCTGCAGCGACTCCCCCAGCGGGTCGGGCCCGTAGATGCCGCGGCGGAACAGGTCGAAGGTATCCTGGACCGGCGATTCGTGAGAGATGTCGTAGCCGCGCTTGACCAGCTCGCGCGCCTCGTCGAGTTGCTCCTGGGTGATCTGCGCACTGAAGACCTGGTCGGCGAGCAACTGCAGGCCGACGTCCAGCTCGTCCTCGTGCACCGCCAGCGCGGCCTCGACGAACTCCCAGTCGGTGTTGACGGCCAGGCCCGACGACAGGGCGTTGATGAAAGATGAGACCGGCGTGCGCTGCTCGTCGATCTGCTCGTGGGCGTTGAGCACAATGAGCTGCTGGAGCATCGCCCGCGCGCCGCGCAGGCCCTCAGGCTCGTCGGCCATCGATGAGCCGATGACCACGGCGATACCCGCGATGCGGCTGGCATCGGCAGGCGCGGCGATGACGGTCAGTCCGTTGGGCAGCTCGGTGCGCGCGACCGGCGCCCCGTGAGCGGCCGCCAGCGTCAGCGCCGCCAGCGTGATCAGCCCTGCTCGAATGTTGCGCACGTGGCCCGCGCCTCCTCCACGGTCCCGGGCTGCGGCTCGGGCCGGATGATTGCCAGGGTGTATGCGTCCGGGTCCAGGTACTTGACGGCGACCTGCTGGAGCAGCTCGGGCGTCACCGCGTTGAGCCGGTCGATGTAGTCGATCGCCAGGCGGTAGTCGCCCAGGCCCTCGTAGAAGCCCAGCGAGCCCGCCTGATCAGAGTAGGCCTCGTTGCTGAAGGCGTAGCTGATGCGCATGACGCGTTTGGCCTCGTCGAGCTGCTCCTGCGTGAGCGGCTCGCTGCGCAGGCGCTCGACTTCGGCGAGGATGGCCGCGCGCGCATCCGTCTCCCTGTCGGGCGCGGTGAGGGCGGTGATGATCACCAGGCCCGGGTCACGCTGGGTCAGGAACTGCACATCCGACATGATCGCCAGGTCCTGCTCCTCAAGCGCCGCATGCAGCCGCCCGAGCCGGCCCTCGCCCAGCACCGTGTAGATCAGGTCCATGGCGCAGACCTCGTCGAAGTCCTCAAGCTCGGGCGCGAGCCACGCGAAGCTCACGATGGTGGCCGCGCTCTCGCGCGTGTCCACGGCGACGGTCACATCCGTCGGCCGGGGCTCGGGGGCGATCTCGGGCAGCTCAACCGGCGCGCCGGCTCGGGCCCCGAACAGCTCGGCCACGCGCGCCCCGACCGCCGCCGCGTCCACGTCGCCGACCACTACCAGCGCCATGTTCGCGGGTACGTAGTAGCGGCTGTGGAAGTCCAGCAGATCGTCGGCGGTGAGGTCGGTCACATCGGCCGGCCGGCCGCCGATGGGGCGACCGTAGGGATGGGTCGAGAACGCGCTCGACCACAGCAGGTCATCGAGCGCGCCGCCGGCGCTGTCGATGCGGTCGGTAAGTTCGCGCGCGACCACCTCGCGCTCGCGCACCACGGCGACCGAGGTGATATGCGGCTCGAAGACCGCCTGCGCCAGCAGCCCGAGCGCCTCGTCGAGATACTGGCTGGCGACGGTCAGCTCCAGGTAGGTGAAGTCGCGGGTGGTGACGGCATTGACCTGGCCGCCCATGGACTCGATGGCCGGTCCCACGCGCTGATTGTCGCGCATGTCGGTGGCCTCGAACAGCAGGTGCTCCAGCAGATGCGCGGCCCCGGTCTGGCCCTCGCCCTCGTACGCCGATCCGGCCCGGATGACCAGGTTCGCCGAGGCGAGCCCCCACTGGTCCTCGGCCTTGACGATCAACCGGAAGCCGTTGTCGAGGGTCTGCTCGGTGATGTGGGCCGGATCGAGGATCGGGGCGGCGCTGCAGGCCGCGGCGAGGACACAGACGGCCGCGGCCGCGCTCAACAGTTTCATTCTAGGCACGCCGGTTCTCCTCTCCAGACTGCCTGGCACCCGCGTCACGGGCGTAGTCGGCAGGATACTCCCCGCGGCCCGCCGCCGTCAAGGAAGCGACATCGTGGCGCAGGCTGCCAGCCTGCGGCCGTCGGTCCTTGCCATTGTGCCCCTGACGCCCCCGTCGGGGGGGCGCCCGGGTCGCGCCCGCGGGCGGGTGGCCACGGACGGACCGACACCCTCAATCCGCCGCAAGCGTGAACATGTCGGTGGTGATGCTCGAAGGGCGGTACCACTTGGCGTGGCCGTCGTAGAAGTTCGCGTTCATGCCGCCGTTGTGGCGGAAGTAGGCCCGCACCGCCACGTGCCCCGGATGGTCGGGCCGCTGGTCATCGTCGTCGATGCCCAGGTCGGCCTCCTGCCCGTCCATCAGCACGATGGTGTTGGCCGGGTCCTCGAAGGCCGCGTCGGGCTTCCCGCCGCAGATGCTGCTCACCGGGTAGCTGCTCCAGCGCGCGGTCGGATCCTCTGACGGCATCTTCCAGCCCGTGTCGGACGGGCAGCCGAGGATCTGCTCGTTCCTGATGTAGGGCATCAGGCGGATGACGAAGCGCCCCGGGTTGTCGTTGAGCATGTCCTCGCCGTCATTGTGCGGCGGCGCGACCTCGTCGTAGTCCTGGACGTACATCTGCAGCGCGGTGCCGAGCTGGCGCAGATTCGACAGGCAGCTCGCCTGGCGGGCCTTCTCGCGCGCCCGCGCGAAGACCGGGAACAGGATCGCGGCCAGGATGGCGATGATGGCGATGACGACCAGGAGTTCGATGAGCGTGAAGCCGGTCCGTCGCATGATGGTCACCTCCCGCGCGACATGATGATGCGACGCTCGCCCAAGGTACTTCGGACCGCGCGCGAGCCCCACCTGCCGTTCTGACGCTCGGGGCTCAGCCTGCGGTTCCCGCCTGGCCGGCGATGGCGACGCCGTGCAGGCCGCTCTCGGCCGACAGGTCGCCGTCGAAACGGAAGAGCAGGCCGGTGTGCGCATCGGGCTCCAGGCGCCGGGGCGGCTCGAAGTCGCCCTGATAGCGTGGCTGAACGCTCACGCGCAGCTCGTCCACGAGCATGTGCGCGGGCGCCGCGCCGGTGTTCATGGCGCCCACCTGCAGCGGCAGCGGCTCGTCCTGCTTCTCCAGCGCCGGCGCCACGTCGCCCTCGAACTTGCCGGTTACCCGGTCGGAGGTGAGCCGCCCGTCGATGAAGAGCTGCATGCGGCAGCACCCACCGTCGTCGAGCAGCCACTGACAGGCTACGTGGCGCCACTGCCCGGTGGGCCAGCCGTCAACGCGCGCCTGCACGGCGCGGCTGTCGTAGCGCTCACTGGTGATCTGGAACACGAGCTGCGCGTACTGGTTGATGTGCAGCGCGATGCTGCGCCAGTTGGTCAGGAAGGGGTGGTCGTAGCGGATCGGGCCGATGTCGATGACCGTGCGCTGCACGCCGCGCTCGCGGTCGGCGACCACGTCCTGCGTCGGGCACAGCCAGGCCTCGATGGTCCCCTGCGCCGAGCGCACGAGTTGCACAGGCGTGTCGCCCACCTGCGCGGTTGCGGGTGCGACCATGGTCGCCGCCAGCGCCTGGCCGTCGATGCCGGGCGCGAACATCTCGGCCTCGTCCGGGGGCGCCGGGCGGTATTGCCCGACCGGTGCGCGCGTGGACCATGAGCCCTCATCGGCAGTCACCTCGACCTCCAGCATCAGGCCTTCGTACGCGCGCCTGACCTCGAGGAACAGC
>JALGVA010000216.1 GCA_029820295.1 Candidatus Zipacnadia bacterium | reverse complement strand
GGTGCTGGTGGCCGAGCCCGACCTCGACGAGGCCACCGTGGGGCTGTCGCGCGAGCACCTGCTGGAGCGCACGCTGCGGGCGCTGCGCTACTCGCTCGCCAGCCACGTCTCAGGTGACCACCACTGCTCGGACGGGACGCGGTGGGGGCACACCTGGATCTCGGCGCTGGGCGTCGAGCGCATGATGCACGGCATCGAGGCCATCGACGCGCACCTGACCGACGAGGACCGCGCGGACGTGCGGCGCATGCTGGTCTCCGAGGCTGACGCGCTGCTGGAGCTACCCATCACCGGGACGAAGTGGAACGCCGACCGCGGCAACCGCCCCGAGTCGAACATCTGGAACGGTGCGCTGCTGCACCGCGTCGCGCGCATGTACCCCGACGAGTCGCGCGTGCCCGAGTGGATCGAGAAGGGCACGCGCTTCCTGCTCAACGGCATCTCCATCGAGGCCGACGCCGAGGACGACACCATCATTGCCGGTCGGCCGCTGAGCGAGTGGCACGTCGGGCCGAACTTCTTCGAGCACTACGCCCTCGACCACCACGGCTACCTGAACGTGGGCTACATGGTCATCTGCCTGTCCAACATGGCGATGATGCACTTCGCCTGCCAGAGCGCCGGCTGGGAGCCGCCCGCGGGCCTCTACCACCATGGCCGCGACCTGTGGAAGCTCGTCAAGCGCCTGATCTTCGCCGACGGCCGGCTGTGCCGCATCGGCGGCGACTCGCGCCAGCGCTACTGCTACTGCCAGGACTACCTGCTGCCGAGCCTGCTCTTCGCCGCGCAGCACTTCGGCGACCCGCACGCGCAGCAGCTCGAGGCCGGGGCGCTGGAGCTGGTCCGCACCGAGCAGGCGATCACCGGCGATGGCAGCTTCCTGTCGAAGCGACTGGAGACCATCCGCGCCGCCAACCCCTACTATTACACGCGCCTCGAGTCCGACAAGGCCGTGGTGCTGGCGATGAACGCCTACTGGCGGCGGGTGCTCGACATCGCCGAGCCGGTGCCCGCGAACGACTTCGAGGACTCGGTGCGCGGCGGCTGGATCGAGTCCGAGCACGGCGCCATGCTGCACCGCTCGCCGCGGCGCATCGCGTCGTGGAGCTGGCGCGCGCGGCAGCGGCCCCAGGGCCTGTGCCTGCCGCCCGGCGATGGCCACCTCGCCGAGTGGGACTACAACCTTGCGGGCTCGGTGCGGCTGCTGGGCGCCGGTGGCATCCCGGAGGTCGTCCGCCACGACCAGGCGCTGTTCGAGGGCGGCTTCATCACCTGGGGCACGATGGACGACCGGGCGGACGCGATCTTCCCGGAGGGCTGGACGCCGCCGGCGCCGATCGAGCACCAGTACGCGGTCGCAGCGCTGCCCGATGACCGGACCATGATCGTGCTGGAGCACTGCGCGGCCCCGATCCGCTGCTGGCTGCGCGAGGTCAAGGGCCTCAAGCTCAACGTGCCCAACGACATCTTCAACGATCTGGAGCGCGCCTATGTCGGCGCGGAAGGCACGGTGACCGTCCGAGGAGACCGCCCCGCCGGCGTGATCGACCTGCATTCGCGCTGGGCATGCGTGGAGGAGACGATCGGTGTCGCGAGCATCTACGGCGGCGAGAGCTTCGCGCTCTACCAGGCGGGGCAACGCCGCGCGTCGGGGTACGAGGACAGCCTCTACTACGATGAACTGTGTTGCCGCTGCACCCTCGGTACCATCGAAGTGAACGCCGGGCAGGTGCTGCTCGATTGCGGCAACGTCATACTGTCAGGCGCGAATCCCGACGAGACCGCGGAGGTCGCGGCCGCGGTCGAGCGCGTCCCATGCGATGCGGAGATGGTGCGCGCAGTGCGCGTGCCGGGCGCCGATGGGCACGCGTGGCTGCTGGTCGCGAACTTCGGGGCTGAGTCGGCAGCCGCGTCTGCGCAGGTCGATGGCGATAGCGCGCGGGATGTTGTCTGCGAAGCAACGCGCGAGATCGCCGACGGGCTCCTCACGCTCGACCTTGGCCCCGGCGAGGCCCGCCTGCTGCGGCCTGGGTGACCTGCTACCGCACCTCGCCGCTGAGGTGCACACGGTAGAGCGCGCACCAATCGCGGTCGAGCGTACTGGCGTAGCGCGCCCGCAGCCATACCCGTGGCCGCCCGGCCACCTGCGCGCTCAGATCGTGCTCGACGTCGCGCGTGGGCGCCGCGTCGGTTACCAGCGCCTCCCAGGTCTCGCCGTCGAGCGACCACTCGATGGCGTTGCTGACGCCCTCGACCAAGCCCCCGTGGAACCAGAAGCGCAGCGACGCCAGGCTGTGGCCCTCCTCGGCCGCCACCTCGTAGGTCAGCGCACCGCTCTGCCCGGGCCGCAGGCACAGCCCCCACTTGCCCGCGTACATCGCATCGACAACGCCGTGCAGGAAGGCGTTGCCGCCGCTCATGAGTGAGTCTGTGTACTCGAACTCGCCCGGCGGCAGTTCGGCCAGGTCGAAGGCGTAGACGGCCGCCTGGCTCTCGGCGCGCCGGCGGAAGCGCGGCAGATCGCTCTCGGCGAAGGCGTGGGTGCCCTCGAGTTCGTCGAAGTAATCAACGTAGCGCCGCCACGCCTCCGCAGCCGCTCTCCGCGTCTCTGCCGAAGGCGTGCGGTTGAAGGCCTCGTGCGCTTCCATCGCCTCCAGGTGCAGCTCGGTGTAGCGCCAGCCCAGTTCCACGAAGGCCAGGCGCGCGGTCACCAGCGGGTCGGCGGCGGCGAGCCGCTTCGCCTCGTCGAGGTCGGCGCGGCACTGCGCGCGCAGAGGCGCCGGGAAGATGCCCGGCAGGTCGTTCACATCGCCGCTCCAGTAGCGGTCGGGGCCGCCGGAGGTCTCCAGCGCCAGGTAGAACCGCCGCATCGGCTCCTGCGCCGGGCCGTAGAACAGGCGGACGAACTCATCGAACATCGCCGGCACGTCCGTCTCGTGATCCCACCACATGCGCGCGAAGGCGTAGTAGAGCAGGTGGTTGGAGGACCAGCGCTGCTCGGTCTCGGAGTAGAACCCGTGGACGCCGAGCTGCTTGTAGTACGGGACCTCCTCGGGGAGCCGGTAGAGCGTCACCGGCAGCGCCTCGAGCCAGTTGTAGAAGCCGAAGTACTCGTAGATGCCATGCAGGGCCGTGACCGGCGCCCAGGCGTCGATCTGCTCGCGGTAGAGCGCCCCCCGGCCCGAGTTCGGATTGAGGAAGCTGGCTCCGTAATTGAAGCAGTAGTTGGTCTGCTCGATCATCACGTTGTCCGCGGGGGTGATCCAGCTCGGCAGTCCGGCCGAGCCCGCATAGGCGAAGGTGAAAAGAACCGCCTGCGGGTACTGCTGCTTCACCCTCTCGGCGATCTGGTTGATCGCCCACAGCACGATGTCGGCGTGCGTGGACGGGTCGCGGTCGTCGATGGCCCTGCAGGCCGGGCACTCACACCAGCCCGCACCGTCGTTCTGGGTCATGTCTATGAACATCACGTCCGGATCCGCGGCCATCCGTGCCGCGCCCGCGAGCGCGTAGTCGGTCAGGCGCTGGAGCACCTCGGGGTTGCTCAGGCACAGTTGCCCCTCGGGCCGGCGCTTGCCGTCGACCATCGGGAACCACTCGGGATGGTCCGCGAAGTACTCGCTCGCGGGGATGATGTGCTGCCAGTTGTGGCCCGAGCCGATCTTGGTGTAGGTGCCACCGCGGCGCTCCAGGAAGCCGTCGTACTCCTCGCCGGGCGGATTGTGCAGCCAGAAGTTCTGGCGTGCCTTGACCAGCCAGTCAACCACGTCGGCGCCCCATGCCACGTCCGCCCATCCATCCGAGGCCGCGCCCATCGAGTGCCTGCGGATGAACGACGGATCGCGCGCCACCGCCAGGTCCTCGAAGGTCAGGTCCGCCAGCGACGGCGTCACCTGGCCGGTTTCGCCCGGCCAGTACCACCGGAAGCCCAGGTGCTCGAGCAGGTCGTAGGCCGCGTAGACCACCCCGCGCGGCCCGCCGCCGGCCACGATCACGTGGTTGCCGGCAGTGCGGTTCGCCACGCCCTCGATGGACAGCGCCTGCTCGGCCTCGGTGGCCTGCTCGCCGACCAGCGCGAGCCGATCGACCTGCGCGACCACGATCGCGGGGGCGTCGGCGTTCGGCGCCCCGACGGCGACCTCCAGCCGCGCGCCGGTCGCCTGCTCGATGTAGCGCTGCAGCTCCTCGCCCGCGAACTGCTCCTGCTGCGTCGGGTCGGCCGGGACGTGAATCGCGCCCAGCGCCGCGCCATCCTCCACCAGCGTCACGGCGCCCGCCCGCGTGATGGCAGCGACCATCAGCATCGCGATCAGTGCGCTCAGCAATCGGCTCACGGTTGCCCCTTCATGCCAGCGTGATCTCGACCATCTGGGTGCCCTCGATGCGCGGGATGACGAAGCCGATGCGGTCGCCGGTGACGGCGAAGGCGATCTCCTCGCCCTGCGGCACCAGGCGCACGGCAGTGGCCTCGCCGTGGACGCGCACCGACACCGGCACCTCGCACAGCGGGATGATGTCCTCGACGATGTCCAGCTCAACGCTGCGCCGCTCGGGCACGTAGTGCAGCGCGTGCACCACCAGCCGGTTGTGCTGCGGCTGACGGTTCACGGTGAAGATCGCGGTGCTCGGGGCCTCGGCCAGCAGCACCGGCTCGGGCAGCAGCATCTCGATGGCATTGGCCACGACCTGCCTGCACCACAACGGCGCGCGCTGATGGTACTGGGTGAAGTGCGGATGCGCAAGGTAGATGCACCGGCCGCTGCGCACCGCGCCGGGGTAGTCGGCCGGGCCCTCGATGGGCGTGTGCCGGTGCGAGCAGAAGTGCCGCCACGTGCGGTTGAAGTACGGGCGCATCATGCCGGACACCACCTCGGCGGCCTCCTTCGGCTCGACCTGCGCGCCCTGCATGTAGATGACATGCGGGGCATCGCGCAGCCCCTTGCCGAGCTGGCCCGGGACGATGAAGTCGGGCGAGTACGGAGCGTCGCCCAACCAGCGCACGCCCAGCTCCCCGAGCGCGAAGTCCTCGCCGGAAGGCACGAGACCTGACCGGTAGCTCGCCAGCAGTGCGCCGCCATCGGTCACGAACCGCGACAGCTTCGCCGCCAGTTCCTCGTCCACGGGAATCTCGTCCGGCAGCACGATCAGCCGGTAGCGGCTGAAGTCGGCCCGGGAGTCGATGACGTCGAACTGGTGGCGCAGCTCCTGCAGCATCTTCGTCGCGCCGAATATCGCCGGCGGGATCTGGCGCGCGGTGCTCTGCGACGCGAACTCCTCAGGCGTCATCACGCCGATGTCCACGATCGCTTCGGCCTCGTCGCACCAGGGCTCGGCGGCCTCGACCTTCGCGTAGACGCCACCGATGAGGTCGTAGGTGGGCCCGTCGATCTCCCCGCTCGGGTGGAGCTGATCGCCGATCTCGCAGCGGCAGTTCAGCGCCAGCATGCGCAGGCACTCGTACTCCAGCGCCGCGGGGTTACGGTAGGAGTGGAAGTCGCCCCAGGTGGTGTGGAACTTGCCGGTGTGCGAGATGGTGGGCAGGCCCAGCGTGCGCGCGTAGCGCTGCGCGACCGGGAAGTGCGCGTAGCCCCAGCCGCCACCGGGCAGCGACTCCAGCTCGAAGTGCGTGAAGTGCTCGCGCATCTTCCGGTGCGCCGGGCCGATGTGCCCGGAGTTGTAGAAGATGTTCGCCTCCGGCTGATACTCCCGGACCAGCGCGCTCATGCGCTCCTGGAAGCGCAGCAACACCTCGAAGGCGAACTCCTGGCGGTCCTCAGCAGACTGGGGCTCGAGGCCTTCGTCGAGCATGCTCCGCACGCACCACGGGCAGCAGCACGGCGTCGCATGCACGATGTCGAAGAAGAAGCCGTCGCAGTCGAAGCGGGTCAGTACCTCGGTGGTGTGTTCGACGAGGAAGTCCACGTAGGGGGTGTTCAGGCACAGCCGCCGGTAGAAGCCCGCCTCGAAGGGCTTTGTGCCGATCTGGTGGCCGTTCTCGTCGATGCACAACCACTCGGGATGCGTGCGCGCCGTGTAGTGGTCCCACTGGACGGTGATGTAGATCGGGCAGAGGATGTCGCGGGCATGGCAGGCCTCGATCTGCTGCTCCAGCAGGTCGGTCTGCAGGTGCGGGTGTACGCGTTCGGGGTGCGCCTCGCTCGGGTAGTAGATCCAGCCGTGGTGCCCGCGCGCGAAGCAGCAGATCTGGTTCACGTGCGCGCGCTGGAGCGTGGCGGCGAACTCATCGGCGTCGAAGCGGCCGCCGATGCCGGGGATCTCCTCGCTGGTGTGGAAGTCGAGATGGATGGCGCGGTAGCGCAGCTCGCCCATGGCGGTCTCCTCGCGGGCCGGTCTGACGGATCGTCGCGCATATTCCGCGCGCAGGCGCGGAGGCCTTCGCGAGGGCGTACATGCGCAGGCGGAGGCCACGGGTGACTTCCGCCCGGAAAGGTGCAGTCTCGCCGGCTGTCGCTACCGCGGGTTGACCTTCACATGACCGTCGCCGTAGAGGATGTTGGGGCCGGCACTGTGCCAGTCGGCCCCGTAGTCACCGGACAGGAATACGCGGGCGGGATCCCTGTTCCACGGCCGGTCGATGGTCTGCGGCGGCATGCCCACGCCGACGTCGAGCAGGCCGTAGGCCCAGTCATAGCTCGTGCCCTGG
>JALGVA010000331.1:1243-2083 GCA_029820295.1 Candidatus Zipacnadia bacterium | reverse complement strand
GTCGCCCTCATGAGGGCCAGCGGCATCACGTGCGACGAAGCTGAGGTGACGCGACGATGATGCGCGCACTGTGGTCGGCCGCCAGCGGCATGACGGCCCAGGAGCTGAACGTGGACACCATCGCCAACAACCTGGCGAACGTGAACACCACCGGCTTCAAGAAGCAGCGCGTGGAGTTCCAGGACCTCATGTACGAGACGCTGCGCGAGGCCGGATCGGCGGCTGCGGAGGGCGTCGAGATCCCGACCGGCATCCAGGTGGGGCTGGGCACCCGCACGGCGGCCACCCGCAAGCTCTTCGCCCAGGGCACCTTCCAGGAGACGGGCAATGCGCTGGACATGGTCATCGAGGGCAGCGGCTTCTTCCAGGTCCTGATGCCCAGCGGCAGCGTGGCCTACACGCGCGCGGGAGCCTTCAAGATGGACAGCGAGGGCAACGTGGTGACCGCAGATGGCTTCCCGCTCGAGCCGCCGCTGGTCATCCCCGCCGACGCCACCTCCATCTCCGTGGGCAGCGACGGCACGGTCTCGACCACAACCGCGGGCTCGACCGACCCTCAGACCATCGGCCAGGTCCAGCTCGCGCGCTTCGCCAACCCGGCGGGCCTGCGCGGCCTCGGGCACAGCCTCCTGGCCTCGACGGCCGCCTCGGGCGAGCCGACGACCGGCGCGCCCGGCATCGACGGCCTCGGCACCATCACCCAGGGCATGCTGGAGATGTCGAACGTGAAGGTGGTCGAAGAGATGGTCAACATGATCACCGCCCAGCGGGCCTACGAGGCCAACTCGCAGGCCATCCGCATCGCAGACCAGATGCTCGAGATCGCCAATAACACACGGC
>JALGVA010000331.1:0-1208 GCA_029820295.1 Candidatus Zipacnadia bacterium | reverse complement strand
GCGATAGCGCCGGTGACCGCGGAGGCCTGAGATGACGCCGCGCCATGCCCGCAACGTCGCCCTGCTCGCCGCCGCGATGCTGTCGCTCGCGGCCGGCGCGCGCTGCGCGCAGATCGACCTGCAGGAGCGCGCCCGTGTCGGCGCCGAGCGCATCCTGCTTGGCGACCTGGCGGAGCTGACGGGCTGCGAGGCGGAGGTCGAGGCGCTGGTGAAGCTCGACGTGGGGCCGGCGCCGCTGCCCGGAGGTGAGCGGAGCCTCTCCGTGGGCTACCTCAAGATGCGGCTGCGCCGCGCGGGCATTGACTGCGCGACCGTGACCTTCGCCGGAGCGAACGAGGTGCTGGTGAGTCGCCCGGCGCCTGCCGTCGCCCCGTCGGTTCCCACGGGCGAGCAGGCTGAGGGCGAGGGCGAGGTCACCGCGATGCCTCCGGAGCCGGTCACGATTGCCCGCGGCACGCGGGTGCAGCTCACCGTCATCTGCGGAGCCGTGCAGGTGATGGCGGAGGCGACGACGCTGGATGAGACGCCTGTGGGGGCACGCGCGAAGCTGCGCGTGGAGCAGACGCGAGAGACGGTGTTCGCCGAGCTGATCAGTCCCACCGAAGCGATCATTCGACGCCACTAGGGAGCGAAGCAGATGCCCAGGCGGGCAGCATGGATCGCGATCGCCGCCGCGTGTGCCACGCCGGCCGGGGCCGCGTGGGCCGAGCCGGGTGAGACCGCGTTCTTCTCGTCGCTCTATCATGACCACCGGGCCTCCAAGCCGGGCGACATCCTGTTCGTGGTGATCTCCGAGTCCTCGCTGGCCTCACACACCGCGTCGCGTTCGAACGACACCTCGTCAAGCGCCGAGGTCGGCCCGGGGACCGGCTGGCTCGACTTCATCCCCGGGATCTCCTTCGGCGGCAAGCTCAGCGGCTCGGCCAGCGGCAAGTCGCAGCGTCGGGACGTGCTGTCGGCGCGCGTCGCCCTGGTCGTCAGCGGCATCACGCCCACGGGGAACCTGCTCATCGAGGGCGAACGCACGGTGCGCGTCAACGAGGACTTGCAGACGATCCGACTCAGCGGCGAGGTGCGACCGGAGGACGTGCGGCCGGACAACACCGTGCTGTCGCATCACGTCGCGCATGCGTCGATCGAGTACGAGGGCCCCGACCCCGGGCGTCCGGGCCGGCGCGTCGGGATCATCACGCGGATTCTCGGGTGGC
>JALGVA010000061.1 GCA_029820295.1 Candidatus Zipacnadia bacterium | reverse complement strand
CCGCGCGTAGCACGTCCGACGCAACTCAGTCGCCGGACGGTGCGCTCTGCCCCTGCCGACCTTACCGCCTCCCCTCCTCAGCTCTACCCTCCTGCCGCCCAGAGCAGTGTCGGCTTCACCCCAGGGAACGGCGCCGACAGGACCCACAAGAACACACGATTGAAGGGGCGCCGGCGCGGGACCTGGAGCAGCAGGCCGTGGCCGCCATCCGCGAGGCGCTCGTTGCCGAGACCGACTGAGCGACTTCTCGGCGAGGCGTCACGCTTCCCTGGGCTTGAGGAAGAGCACCTCGGCGTGCTCGATCCAGCCCTTGCGCAGGTCCATGCGGAACCAGCCGTCGCCGTTCTTCTCGTGGAAGCGCGTCGGCGAGCGCTTGCCGAACTCCTTGAGGTCGTACTGCGCCCACGTCTCGCCTGCGTCGGTGGAGATGATGATGCCCGTGTCCAGCGGCGAGGCCGGCGCGCAGTGCGAGGCGAGGAACACGCCGTCCTGGATGATCATGTTGCCCGACTCGACCCCCGGGTTGAACAGGAGCGTATGCTTCTCGGGGTTGGTCAGGTCGGCGGGCGCGCAGCGGAAGATTCCCCGGTCGTGCGGCTCCGGGCCGTTCGAGTCGCTGATCCAGTAGAGCTGCCCGTCAACGAAGCAGATGCCGCCGGACTTGTAGCGCGAGTTCGTGTGGTCTGAGACGAGCACCCGCCAGTCCCACCGGTCGGCGCTCCAGTCATAGGTGCCTCGGAGCCAGTGGCACTCGAGGAAGCCCTCTTCCCGGTCGCCATCGCCGGTGCAGGCGTAGAAGGCATCCTCCGCGGGGTTGTAGGCCACCGTGTGCACGTGCCGGGCGCGGACCGGGTTGTCGGGATCGCCCAGTAGTGTGCCCTCCCGTCCGCCGCCCGGCGAACCGTTGTCGCGCATGAGCGGATTCTGTCCGAAGGCGTAGGCTATCTTGACGGTCTCGCCGCCGTCGGTGGAGTAGTAGATGTTCACCGGCGCCGCTCCACCCACCACGTTGCAGTAGTTCCCCCACACCAGGATCTCGGTGCCGTTCACGTCCCAGGAGTTGACCCCGGGGAGCGTGTGGAAGTACCAGCCGGGGCGCTCCGGGTCCTGCGGCGTATGTGGGAGATAGTCGCTGCCGTCCGGGGCCTTGACCGTGATCTGCTCGCAGCTCCGCAGGTCATCCGTGCTCAGATAAAGCTTCGAGCGTGTGGCGAAGACCACATTTCCGTTCTTGAGGATGCAACTGAACGTGATGTTGCCGGCGTTGGGAAAGGCGAGCCTGTGCGGCCAGGTATGGCCGTTGTCCTCCGACAGCATGATCTGCCCGTCCGCGTGGCCGAAGGCCCTGTTGTCCCGCTGCGAATCGACGTAGACGTCCTGCGGCCCGGGCCGGTACCAGAAATGATCGGTCTCGGCGATCGGTGTCTGTGCCATCGTCAGGCGCTCCCATCCAGTAGTGTGCGGCGAACTGTGCCGGCAGGCGCGTCACGGCGGCGGGCAATTCTCCGCACGCCGGCGGCCTGCCTCCCTGCGGCGGGCCGAGCATCCAGAGCGACGACCGTGGTCGAGACGACGTTGGGGAACGCGATCACAAACGCCGAGATGCCCCGGGAGGCCACGGAGGAACGACAGTGAGGAGGTGCAGGCGCGGGTGGTCTGCGCTACGATTGCTCCGGGAGGAATAGAGGGGACGGATAGCAGACCACCCACCCTCCGTACCGCAGGATACCCGGCTTGTCCTCGAAGCAACCACGAACGGGCCATCCCGGCGCCCCCTGCATCACTCGCCCATCAGGGCGCGGCGACATCGCCCCGGAAGCCGAAGCTGTAGAGCCGCACTCCCGGCGCGCGCAGATGAAAGCGCAGACGGATGTCCCGGCCGGACGGCAGTGCCTCGCCGCCGCGCCACGATACCGGCACCGCCAGCCCGTCTTCGGCCGGGATGATGCAGTCCTCCAGCCCGAAGCCCTCGAACGGCTCGCCGGTCGCGGCGTCCAGCACCTCCACCGCGAAGGCGCCCTCGTTGCCGGCGGCGCCCTCCAGGTTCACGGCCAGCCCCCTGCGCTCGCCGGCGGGGGACTCGATAGGGATGGTGGTGACCGTCGCCCGGTCACGGCCGGCTCGCGGCGTGTAGTAGGTCCACCCATTCACGCGGATGGTGGCCAGGCCGATCTCAGTGAGGTTGTGCTTGAAGCTGTCGGTGCCCTCGCGGCGGCCGGCGGTGCCGCGGTAGTAGACGCGCACGGTGTCGCCGTCGAGCGTCGGGGACATCTGGAAAATGTAGCCCGAGTCCCAGGCCCCCGGCGGGCCGACCGGAAGGACGCGCTCGCCATTCTTCACGCGCGTGAAGTTGAAGCCGTCGCGGCTGACGGCCAGCCCCACATCCGTCAACGGTCGTCCGGTGCGCCCCGGCCAGTAGAAGCAGAAGTACAGCCCCTCGGCGAAGCGCACGGACGTGGCGTAGATCTCGTCCTCGCCCTTGCCCGCGACCGAGTCCATGTACACCTGCCCGCGCATCGTGTAGCGCTTGTCGGTGGGGCCGATGCCCGACTCCGACGAGGCACTGCCGTAGGGATCGTCGGGGTCCAGCAGGTGCTCGAGGCCGGACCAGTGCATGAGGTCCCTGCTCCAGATGACGCCCCAGGAGCGCCCGGTCTCGGTGTAGACACGGCTGTAGATGCGGATCGGGCGCTCGGGGTCGGCCGGGTCGTAGAAGCCCGGCCGCCCGCCCTCGCGCATGGCCTCGACCGCGCTGGTCACCACCGGCTCGCCCCACTGCTCGCCATCCGGGGAGTACTGCACCGAGTAGGTCCCCCGCTCCTCGGTGGTATAGGCGAGCCGCATGTACTTCTTCTGCGGATCGGTCTGGTCCGGGTTTTCGTAGTAGGACGGGGGCCTGTGCGCGGGGGCGCCGGTCCAGTACTCCAGCGGCCGGGTCGGGGTCTCCTCGGGTTCGGGGAGGCCCTCGGGAAGCTCGTCCACCATCTCGAAGTGCACGCCGTCGCTGCTGATCGCGACGCCGCGCACGCTCCCCCCGTCCTCGAGCGGCGATGAGTAGCTCATCACCCAGGTATCCCCGCGCCTGCTGACCGATGGCCCCCAGACGACCCGGTTGTCGCCACGCGGCGACAGCGCCGGATAGGGGCTCGGCTTGTCCATCTGGTTGAGGACGAATTCGGCGCCGCCGGTCGCCCCCACCTCAAGTGAGTCGAGGAACAGCACCTCGCGCTCCTCGGCGACCGAGAGCGACGGGATGCGCAGGCGATCGAAGATGGTCCGGTCATTACCTCCCGCGGCGGCGGCGTGGAAGAGCAGCCCGACATCGGCTGCGTCCGCGGGCGCGTGCTTCTCCGCGTTGACCGGAAGGGCCGGCGCGTTGAACGGTCCGCGGCACTCGTGAACCTGCCCGAACTCTTCGCCCATCCACCGCGCGCTGTAGGTCCAGCGCCGCGTGGTGTTCATCCACAACGCCCACACCACGCCATGCCGGTCGCGGAACATCACCGGCCAGCCGAGCTGCTCGATCTGCGGGAGGATCCGGCCACGCCCGCGGTTGGCCCACATCCCCCGGCGCATCACGATGATCTCCTCGGCGGTGATGATGCTCCCCGTGCGCCAGCCGTCGTCCGTGAGGGTGGCGTAGCCGATGGTCGAGCCGCCACCGGCGCGCTGACTGATGGCCTCCCCGAGGTCGAGGGGGATCCTGCGGATACCGTCGTGCAGGAAGGTCACCAGCGGGCGTCCATAGGCGACCATGATGGACGGGTGGAAGGCGTACTCGCGCGCCACCAGCTCCGCCGGGAGCCACTCCCCGGCCGGCGTGCGCCGCGCGACCCACACGCAGAAGTCCCGCCGGAAGGCGAGGTAGACCGAGCCGTCCGGCGCCAGGTCCATGACGGCGTCCTGGCACTCGCGTTCTGACACGGGGATGGTGCCGCCCGGCCGGTCGGCCTCGAACATGCCCGGCCCCGGCGTGTACACCAGCTCGGGCTCGCCGGATACGGGCTGGTAGTAGACCGCGTCATCGCGCGCGTAGCTGATCACCGCGTCCCCACCGGGCCCGGCCATGATGTCGCCGGCGCGGCAGGGCCCGTCGACCAGCCGGCGCGGGGCCGTCCACGCCTGCCTGTCCCGCACACGTGCGGCCGGGTCATCGCCGAGTTCCGCCCGCGCATGCCACAGCCCGTCCGCGGCGTGCCAGATGACGTGGAGGCGGTTGGCGGCATCGATGGCCATGCTCGCCCGTCTGGCCTCGCCCTGCACGGGGAAGACGGCCTCGCCCTCAGCCCCAACCAGCTCCATGGCCGCCAGATCTCCGCCGCGCGGTCGATAGGGGTTGGCGGCGTTCGCGCCGGTCGTGGCCAGCACGATGCCCTGACCGTCCTGCTCGACCAGCACGAACCAGGCGCCCGAGGCATCGCGGGCGATCTGGCGCCCGTTCCAGGGCAGTGCGTCGAAGCCGGCCATCACGCGCAGGTCGCTGTCGGTCTCGGACCGCACCTGCAGCGGCTCGCCGGACGGCAGGCGCAGCACGAAGGGATCCCACATGTTCTCGTAATCGGCCGGATCGGTGGGGACGTCGGGCATGTCCGTGTGAGCGGGGTAGTCGCCGAGCCCGGCGCCCAGGGCGGCCGCGAGCGAGCAGGCGGCGATCAGAACGGACCAGACGAGTGACCCGCACAGTCGTGATCGCCACCGCCATCCTCGGCGAGGGATCGGGCCGGGTGAGGCGCTCCTCCTCGCACCGTGTGCGTCCATCGTCTCGTCCTCCTCCAGCGTGCTCTCTGTCCGAAGCAGCTTATCCTGCCCCCAGGCCTCGCGCCCGCGTGACGGCCGCCTCGTCGGCGCCCAGCAGCCGCGCCTCCTCAAGCTCGCGCTCGGCCTCCGTAGCGTCGCCGAGCGCCGCATGACATGCCCCCAGCCACAGGTGCGCTTCGGGGCTGAACGGGAGATCCGTCGCCGCCGCGCGCAGGTGCGCCAGCGCCTCGTGCGGATCCCTCAGCCCGAGCGCGCAGCGCCCACGCAACAGGCGAGACACCGGCTGCTCGTCGTCCCTGCCGCGCTCCATATCGGCAATATGCGCCAGGGCCTCCTCATAGCGCCCCAGCTCGGTGCACACGCGCGCCCAGGTCAACGGTTCGGTGCATACGTCGGGCCGGTCCGCGGCCGAGGCGTCGCGTCGCCGCTGAGGCAGCGACGCCATGCGGTCCTCGAGCGCGGCCATGCAGTCCCCCCAGCGCTCCAGGGCGACAAGCGCGCGCAGGCGCACCAGCCACAGCCACTCATCGTCCAGGCCGTACGCCATGGCCTCATCGGCGAGCGCGACCGCCTGTTCCGCCCGGCCGCCGCCGGTCAGCTCCTCGCAGCGGTCGGCGACGTCGCGTACGAGCCGGCGTCGGTCATCCTCAGTCGTGGCGGCCTCGAAGTCAAAGATCGACGCCGCATGCGCTCGCGGAGGCTCAAGCCGCGGGGGCACGGGGTCCATGGCGTCGAGGGAACGCGTGCCCTCCTCACGCATCTCGTCTTCCTCCGCTGCCGACACCCGGGCGTACATCTCCGACATGATCTGTCTGCGCGTCTGCAGCCCCTTGACGGCACCATAGCCGACGAATCCGAGCAGGGCCGCCAGCCAGCCCGGGGCCCCGAGCGCGAAGGGCACGGCCGCCACGACGGCCCCGAGCGCCGCCGAGGGCACCTCCACGCGCCAGGAGCCACGCGGCATCATGACGGACGCAATCACGTTCCGGCCGAGCACCAGGCCCAGCAGCGACAGGCCGAACGAGTGCAGGCCCAGGAACGCCGCCGCGCCCAGCGCCAGGCCACCCGCCCAGGACACCGGCCCCGCCAGTCGCCCCGAACGACCCCGAACCTGGCCCTCACCTTCGGGCATCAACCGATCACCCGGCCCCCGCGGCGCAGGCCGCCGGCCCGCGGGAGCCAGCAGGTGCAGGTCCGGCGGATTGACGAGGGTCAGCGCCAGGGCCCGGCGCCAGGTTTCGTCCAGCGAGAGGTCGCCCACCTCATCCACGCAGCCGTGGGGGCCGTAGACGGTGTCGCTGTCGGAGTCCCAGCACCAGACCAGGTCCTCGTGGGCCAGCGCAACGAAGCCGCCATCGGGCGCAACGACCGCGTACTCGACATCGGCGACAGGGCACGGCCTAGCCGACCCGTCGAGCATGTCCAGCAGGTACGAGAGCCCATCGCTGATGAGCACCCACCGGCCACCGTCGGCGACCGCGCGTACGTCGCATTCGGCGGCGTCCACGACGTCGGGCAGGGGCGCGCTGAGCATGCCGTCCGCCTGCCACGGCCAGAGCACGACGCGTTCCCGTTCCCGGTCGATCCAGGCGGCGTGGCGGAAGTCCGGCGACCACGTGGCGCCCAGGAGCGGCCACAGCGCCGGGACGGCCGGCTCGTCCAGACGGGCACCCGTGCGCGCGTCCCAGCTCAGCACGTCCGAGTAGACGTAGCTGTAGACGCTGACACTGCGACTGTCGGGGGACGCGAAGGCCAGCCACGGGAAGTCGATGCCGCCACCGCTCTGCCAGCGAAGCCGGGCGCGCGCGGGGTCCACGCCCGAGATCTCCTTCATGCCCAGCGCAAGCAGCAACGAGCCATCGGGCGTACTCTTCATGCCGAGGGGCTCTTCCTCGAGCCCGGCGCGCCCGCCGAAGCGGCCCCCATGCCGCCACAGGTAGACCGAGTCCCCGGCGGCGGCAGCGAACCAGCGCCGAGCCGCACCGATGCAGCACGCCCTCGCCGGCTGGCGCCCGGCCGCCATCAGGTCGCCACGGACGATCTGCACGCGCCCGTCCTCGGTCGCGACCGCCAGCACACCGGCCGCCTCGTCCCCGGCCATCGCCACGACCTCGCTGCGCCCGAAGCTATGGATGGCGCGGTCGTCGGTGTCCGCCAGGCGCGCCACCTCGACCGTGCCCTCTGTGTCGCCGATGAGGATATGCTCGCCCCGGGCCGAGAAGGTGGCGCGGCGACTGTGCGTCGTGTCCCTCCACAGCCAGCGTTCGCGCGAACCCATGCTGGCCACTCGCGACACCACATGCCCCTGGCGCCGGCCCTGTGCGATATGCAGGAAGTGGCCCAGGTCGGGCGCCGCCTCGTACTCGGCATACGCGGATCGGTCCTCGGGGAGCTTGCGCACCGCTCGCCCCGCCGCGATGTCGACGATCAGCCGGAAGCCGTCGCCGCGCAGCATCAGGTGCGTGCCCCGCGTGCTGACCTCGGCGACGCCATCATCACCGGGCAGCGCGAGCCGCGCGATGTCCGCGGGGACGAGTTCGGCGAGGTCCAGCAGGGCCCATGTCTCCAGATCGAAGAAACGGTAGCCGAACGGGCGCTCGCGCATGCGCAGAGCGCCGACGCGCCGGCCGTCCGGCAGCACCGGCAGCGCCACCGCCTCCAGGTGCCTGGCGAGCGCGTCATCGGTGGGGGGCGTCGTGCCGGGCTCGCCAACCATCTGCACCGGCGTCCCGCCCAGCGTGGCCAGTTCAGGGACGCTCAGGGTCAGGACCTGGCGGTCCCCGACCGCGAACACCACGGTGCCATCGGTGGCGAAGCTCGACAGCCCCGGCGCCTGCGCGATGATGCCCCCGTGGGCGGCCGAGTAGCAGGTCAGCGTCCCGCTCCAGTCCAGCCCCAGCACGCAGGCCTCGACGTCGGCCCGCGAGTCGCCCTCCACTGCGGCGGCGGGCGCCTCTGCGACGATCTCCAGCCGCCTTGTGGTGGCGTCCACCCGCTGGGCCTCGACCGGGAGCGGCGCGGGCTGCTGCGCCGGCTCCGTGCGCGCTCCGCCGCGGTTGGCGCACAGGAGCCAGCCGCGCCCCGGAGGCAGCGGTGGATGGTAGCGCTCCGCCGCCTCGAGCACGGTGGCGTCCTCCCCCCGGTTGACGGCCACCTGCCACACCAGCTCGGGGAATCGAGTCATGAAGCCCGCCCAGCGCGACAGCCATGCGGCCACGCCGTGCAGGTCGACGTCATCGCTCGCCTGCGCCGCGTGGGCCTCGAACCAGCGCAGCAGGTCGTGGGCCTCGCCCGCGCGGCACGCCGCCTCAATGAACTCCAGGTCGGTCAGCTCCCGGCGCAGCCGCGCCCACTGGCCGGAGCGGGCGAGCTGCCAGGGCAGCTCGGACAGCTTGCGCCGATTCGGCACGCGCACGCCCCCCTCGCCCGCGAGACAGGACGGCTGATCGATGCGGTCCAGATCGCCCCCGAAGTACCGCGACAGCCTGCGGTGCACGGCCGACCGCTTGCGCCGGTCACCAAGATAGCGCGCCTCGACGGCCGCGCCCACCTGGCGGTGGTAGAGGCTCAGCAGCGAGGTGCCGTCGGCCGCGCGCTCGGTCAGATAGGGCCGCAGGTCGAAGAAGAGCCGCGACCACACCACCGGGGGCATCTGGGCCACCTGCGGCGAGAACGGCGAGCGCTCCCGGAAGTCGGCCATGACTTCATCGTCCGACGACAGCACCTGCAGCAGCTCGTCCTCCGCCAGGCCGTTGCGCGCCGTCTGCAGGTAGCCCAGCGCGCGCTCCACCAGCACGCGGCCGTGGTTCGCGGGCGCCTCCAGCCGCGTCAGCAGGTCCGCGATCACTCCCGCCACGCCGGCACTCAGGCCCGGCTGCGCGTCGGCGCCCGCGGGCAGGCCGTCGAACGACCGCCAGCGCCGCGCCTCCTCAAAGGCGAGCCGCAGGAAGAGCGCGTGCCCCTCCGGGCAGGCGCGCAGCTTGCCGAGCACATCGGCGCGCTGCTCGGGCTGCAGCGTCCGCCCGGCCTCCGCCAGCCAGACGTCGAGGATGGCTTCGCTCTCGTCAGGGGTGAGTTCGGGCAGCCCCACCAGCGCCTGGTCGTGAAGCCTGCTCCGTGCCGAGCGGCAGCACTGACCCGCCGGGCCCTCGTCTTCCACCGCCGAGGCCACGATCCGCACATTCGCCGGCAGTTCGCGTGGCAGCCAGTGGAGCGCATGCGCATTGCTCTCCGGGCTGAGCTGATCCAGCGCGTCCAGCAGGATGACCAGCCGGCGGCCCTCGGGCAGGAGCCCCAGGAAATGCTCGAAGGCCCCCGCCAGCTCTCCGGGGTCGTCCGGCACTTCATAGGGGTTCTCCGGCGGCCTTTCGCCCTCTGACCGGGGGTCGGAACGCTGCTCCTCGGGCCATTGCTCCCCAAGCGCCGCGAAGCCGAACTCGCGGTGTATCTGCTCGCACAGTCCGCGCAGCAGCGAGTGGAGCTGCGTCGAGGCCGGCGTGGCGCCGATGAAGCGCGCAATGACCGTGGCGTCGCGGGGCAGCTCGCCCAGCACCTGCGCCATCAGCGCCGACTTGCCCGAGCCCGAGCGCCCGTGGATGATCAGCGGATGCGCGCCGCTATGCTCGACGTAGTCCAGCACCCTTGCGATGATCTCCCGCCGGCCGGTGAAGTGCCGCCGCCGGTCAGCACCGAACTCCGCGTGCGCGCGCACCTCCTGCTCCAGCTCGTCCACGGCCTCGAGCTTCTCGATCTCCTCGAGGATAACGCGCGCCAGGTCGTCATGGACCTGCTGACAGAAGCCGTCAACGTGCTCGTCAGACAGGCCGTTGCCGTCCCACCGCGCCGCGACCGTGTGCTGGTGCTCCGGCGGCAGGTGCCGTTGCAGCCGCTCTCTCAGGTCATGCAGCAGCGCCGTGGCCTCGGCATCCGGGACGCCATCGTGGAGGTCGATGAACTCCGCCGCGCTCTGATCTTCGGGAAGTCCCTCCACATCGCGGTAGTAGGCGAAGGCGTTGCGGAGATCGGCTTCGAGGGCGCCTGCGATGATCTCCTGCTCGGTGGCCGAGCGCTCGAACTTAACCATCGCCTCGCCCGACAGCCCGGCCATTCGCGCGCCATCGAGGAGCACCCGGTGCAGACGCTCCTCGATGGCCAGCCACTCCTCGTGCGGCATCTCGCCGCGGCCGCGAAGGCAACACTCCGGCGGCACGGAGTTCGCGTCGAGGCTGTACCACTGATCCGTGAGCGCGCGAGCGTCTGGATCGGGGATGTGCTCACCGATCGCCTCGAACTCGGCCTGGGGGATCGTCGCGGGCGGCGGCCGCCAGCCGTAGCGGTTGCCCAGGAGCACGACGAAGTTGGGGCGTGGCGTCACCTGCTGACAGCGCCGGATCTCCTCGAGGCAGATCGCCATCGCGCGCTGGTCCTGAGCGGCGTCCTCGGACACGCCCCAGCGGAGGTCGATGGCCTGGAAGCGCGCGCCATGGCGCAGACACAGCTCGCGCAGCCGCGGCCAGACACGCTCCTGCAGAACACTGCGCTCCACCGCGAAGTCGCGGAACGTAGAGCTCACAAACACCCGGAAGGTGATCCCCGGACTGACCCTCCGCCCCCGGTCATCGGCCGCCGCCATCGCCGAACACCTCGGTCGCGACTGCAGGTCCGCGTTGCCGCCAACAGGGATCCAGCGCACACCCCGGCGCCGCCGGCGGTAGTGGTGCAGGTTCGTCCAGCACCAGGTCTGTCCCTCCGCGCGGCAGCGGCCCCGAGGTCCTCCCGCCCCCCGGAGAATGCCCCTGCGGAGGTGAGCCATGCGAACGCTGATTCTCGTCGCGCTGGCCATGGCGGTTGCGGAGCCGGCCAGGCGCAATGCCCAGAGCCCGAAGATGCCGGCTTCCATCACTGCACGCTCACCTACGACTGCGAACTGTCCGGGCCCGAGCGGTTCGCCCCCTGCGTCGCGAACGGTGACGGCCGGCTCCTTGACGCCTTCCAGAGACTGGCTGAGGCACCGGCGTCCTGACCCGATCTCGAGCGACGGGCGCCGCGGGAGTCCGCGATCGCCTGCCGGCTCTACGCCACCTACCTCATCTTGCGCCCCAGCGACGTGCCCAAGCCTGTTCGCGTCCGCGACGCCGTCCCCTGGATGCAGCGGGCCGTTCTGCTCGACCCGGCGGTCGCAGACTCCGCCGAGCTTGCCGAGAGCGTTGGCTTCTGGTCTGCACGCGCCGATGGCTCGCAGACCTCGTGGACCACCGAGGAGTACATCCGGCACCTGATACGCCTGGGGATGGTCGAGGCCAGCAGGGATGAGGTCGCAGACGAGGTCGCCATCTACCTGGGCTGTGCGAAGCAGAGCACGCGGCCGCGGGCCGACGGTGGTTCATCGCTTGGCGATAGTGTTGACTACCTCGAGCAGTACTCGACCGGCGGGCCCGGCGTGCGCGAGGCCCTGACGGGAATGAAGCTGAACCTGCAGCGCCAGTTCGCCTGCAGGGACGTCGGCTCCACCACCGCGTCCTACGTGAATGCTCTGGACAACGGCAACACCTGCGTGCGCTACGAGTTCGTGGGCTCGGAGCCGATCGTCGTCGAGTTCGAGGCCAACCGGGACCAGGACCTGGTGATTCCTCGAACCGAGAGCGCCGCGGTGCTCATGAAGCTGGTGCGCGGCGAGGCCCTGTAGCCGCGCCTCGTCCCCCTCGCCGCCGGAGCGCCCACAGCGCGATGGCGACGACCAGCACCTGCGTCCCCACACCCAGCGCCCACTGCTCGGGCGTGACATTGTGCTGGAGGGCGTGGTGCCAGGCGCTCAGCCACGCGGTGCCCGCCCACGTCCTGAACCACGCCCCCAGCGGCGGGATGTTCTCCACCAGGTCGATGATGATCCCGAAGAGCGCGCCGCCGAGAATCACCCGCCGATCGGCCCGACGCCAGGCCAGCCACGCGATCAGCGCCGCGCCCACGACGAAATCGGTGATCCCGATCGCCGCCTCGGGAGCGGTGGGGCCGCCGCCCGCTACGCCGTAGAGGGCGTGGGAGTCGAGATGGGGCGTGTAGTCCAGCAGGAAGTGGCTGGCGAACGCGGCCGGATAGGCGAGCCAGGGGCGTCGCGTCAGCCTGCCCAGGGCCGCCCCTGCGAGCATGTGCGGTGTCGCCATCATCGGTGAATCGACCTCTCTGCAGTCGCGAGCGGCGGCGCCGGCGTTAGTCTGCCGCCTTCCTGCCCCCTGATTCTACCCCCCGTCGCTTCGCTGCCGGATGGGCCGGACGACCCCTGGAAGCACCGGCACAGGCCCATCATTCCGGGACGACAGCCACGTGGCGCGCGATCGCCGGAGGCCACGGAGCGCTTGCCGCGCGCGCCCGCGGAGGAGTTCGGCGGGCGGTGGCTGAAATGGCGCCCGCTACGCGGTGCCGATGCGGCCATTGCCGAGCGCCTGGAGGGAGACACCACGATGCTGAGGTCCGGCCTCGTCCTGCTGGCGGCTGTGGCATGCTGCACGGCCGCGGCTCAACAGCGACCGGCCCTGCCGCTGGACTTCGACGGGCCGGAGGCACTCTGGGAGCCGCGACCCACCTTCCAGGCCGATCCGGCCGAGGCCCCGGAGATACAGGTTGCGGACGGTGCGGTGGCCCTGCGTGTCTCCGAGCCCGGCCGCGGCATGAAGTTCGAGCTGCAGGTGCGGCCCTTCGACAGCGAGATCAACGCCTATCTGGTGGTGCACTACCGAGCTGAGAACCTGGCGGGGGGCTACGCCATCTGGGTCTTCGACGACCGCAGCGGCGGCGGCGAGGTGCTCAACACCGCAAGCCTGACCGTAGACGGTCGGTGGCACACCGCGGCCATCGACCTGTGGGCCGCCGGGGCGGTGGGCGCCGTGCGCTCTCTGCTCACCGACGTGCGCTGCGCCGAGCAGCCCGCGTCGATCAGCTTCGACCGCATCTGGCTCGCCGACGAGCCTCCTGCCGGCGCGACCGTCTTCCCCACGGAGAGGCCGACCGCGCGCATCCTGACGCTGGAGGCTGAGACCCTGGGCCGGCTCACCGCGGAGCCGGGCTGGCTCGCCAATCCCACCGACGAGTTCTCGGCCGAGCGCACCGACACCTCGGTGGTGCTGCGAGTGGACGAGCCGGGCCGGGGGATGAAGTGGTCGGCCGACCTGCCCGAGCCGGTGGACCTGGCGGTCTACACCTGCGTGGCGGTGCGCTATCGGGCGCGCGACATCGACGTCTCGGGCGACTACTGCGTGTGGCTGGGCAGCGCACCCGGCGGCCGGCCGCCCGAGAATGCCGTGCTCCTGCGCCTGAACGACGTGAGCGACGACGGCCACTGGCACGTCGCCATCTCCCCGATCGCCGAGGCCTTCACGGCGGTGAGTCTGGCGCTGCAGGTGCAGAGCGGGGGCGGGGCGGGCATGGTCGAGCTGGACTACCTGCGCTTCAGCGAGCGTCGGCCCCTGTTCGCCGCCGAGGACCGGCTCGAGTTCGAGCCCGGCTGGGACGCGTCACGGCTGCCCGTGGGCACGTTCGCGACCACCGACCTGTCCGCGCACGGGAACGATGCCATGAGCGCGCACCTGCGCAGCCTCGGCCTGAGTTCGTGGCTGGAGCCGGGGCCGATCACGGTCGCGGGCATACCGTTCGAGTTGAGCGCGGGTAAGACCAATGTGCTGGCCGCCTCGGCGAAGACCGAGGGCCGCGCGGTGGCGCGGATCGGCGTGCCCGCGGGTGAGGCCTACCTGCTGATCGCCGCGCGCCTGCCGATCGAGCAGCTCC
Source organism: Candidatus Zipacnadia bacterium (assembly GCA_029820295.1). Taxonomy (GTDB): domain Bacteria; phylum Armatimonadota; class Zipacnadia; order Zipacnadales; family UBA5352; genus JALGVA01. Next base: position 14,133 of record JALGVA010000061.1, on the reverse strand, counting down.
GCGACGGTGGCCGGCGCCAGATGCAGACCGTCACCACCGTCGAGCGCTTCATCTGCGAGGTCGCCTACGAGGACGGCGTGACCGACGAGGTCTTCCCGGTGTGCGTTGCCACCGGGCGCCACGAGCTGCGCCACGGCGTGGAGGCCTATGCGCTGACGGAGCTGCGCGCCGCGCCCATCCGGGAGATCCGCCTGCGCAATCACATGCCGTCCGCGGACGTGGTGGCCGCCGCGATCACGCTGAACCGGGGCGCTGCGGCCACCGAGACACCGCCGGTGCAGGAGCTGCCCCGTCCGGCGCCCGTCCCCGGCGACCTGCCGCGCGCGCCGGCCACGGTCGCACCGACCGAGGGCGGCTTCATCTGCGACAGCGGCCTGCTGCGCATGGAGCTGCGCACCGAGGGCGGCATCAGCCTGCGCTCGCTGCAGGCACGTTGCCCCGGCGGCGATCAGATGGCCGTCGAGCCCGGCCCGCTGTTCGAGCTGGGCGCGGGCGAGACGCTGCTGACCTCCGAGCAGATCGCGGTGGGCGAGCCGATCGTGGCGGAGGCCGAAGACGGCGGCCGGACGCTCACCGTGCCCATTGACGGGCGCCCGGGCGGCGTGCCCATCGCCGGCGACCTGGTGGTCACGGTCGGCGGGAGCGATGACATCGGCCTGTGGCTGGATATCGCGCACGTCGGTGAGGAGCCCATCGTGCCCGTGGTCAACTTCCCGCTGGTCGGCGGCCTGCACATCGGCGCGCCCGAGGACACGTGGTACCTCTACTGCCGCAAGGGCGGCCTCGTCAGCAACCGGCCAACGCGACAGCGCAATCACTACGGCGGCGAGCACCCGCTGCAGGTGTCCGACGCCTTCAACCCGGAGCTGGGCGGTGGGCTGGCGCTGCTGACCTACGACCTCGACGACATCTACCGCACCTGGGGCTTGAGCAAGGACGAGGCCGGCGTGCACTGGCGCATGGAGTACTTCGGCCGGGAGCACCAGCCGGGCGAGCGCATCGAGGTCGCCCCGACGGCGCTGCGCGCCCACGCCGGCGACTGGCGCCGGGCGCTGGCGATCTACAGTGAGTGGGCGCACTCGTGGTACCGCCCGCAGGTCCCGCGCAAGCCGTGGTTCCAGGGCGTCTTCTACTACCAGCAGGTCACCGCATGGGGCGTGCTGCGCGATCGCGCCACCGGCGAGTGGCACACGGCGGAGACCATCGAGCGCTTCCGCGACTGGTTCGGCCGGCTCGACTATCTGCACATCTTCGACTTCGGCCGGTCGATGGTCTACGGGCGGGTGGGCGACTACAGCCACTACGAGGAGCTGGGCGGGCTGGAGCTGATGCGCTCGGAGATCGCCCGCGCGCAGCAGATGGGCGTGCCGGTCGGGCTCTACATCGAGGGCTACCTGTGCGATGAGCGCGGTGTGTGGGGCCACGAGCACGTCTCCGAGTGCGACATCCGACAGGCCGACGGCTCGCCGCTGCTGTGGCCGGGCGCGCCGACGGAGCACATGATGTGCGCCGCCTGCCAGACCTGGCGCGACCACCTCGCGTCCACCTACGAGCGCGTGGCCGGGGAGCTGCAGCCGAACGGCATGTACATCGACCAGTACGGCTTCACCAACACCTGGAAGGTCTGCCACTCGCGCGAGCACGGCCACCCGGTGCCGTGGCCACCGATCCGCGGCGAACGCGCGACCACCGCCGCCATCCGTGCCGCGATCCCCGAGGAGATCGCCAGCCTGACCGAGGAGACGCCCAATGACGTGAACTCCCAGCACCAGGACGGCGCGCTGGGCTACTCGGTCTGGAACGGCGACCCGGTGCTGGCGCCCCACCGCGTGGACCTGTTCCGCTTCGTCTTCCCGGACTTCAAGGTGCTCCAGCTTACTCAGTATGACCCGTTCACTGAGGGCGACTGGGACCTGCTCAAGTTCCCGTTCTTCAACGGCGAGGGCTACTGGCTGGGCGGCGGCACCGAGGGCTCCTATGACGAGGAGGCGCGCGAGTTCCTGCGCGCGGCCTTCGCGATCCTCAACGACAACGAGGACTGCTTCTGCTCAGATGACGTCGAGCCGCTGGTACCGACCCTGCGGCCGACGGTATACGCCAACCGCTTCTCCGGCCCGGGGAAGACAGTCTGGACGCTCTTTAACGCCGAGTACCGCACTGTCCGGGGCGACCTGCTGCGTGTCCCGCATGCCCCGGGCACGAGCTACGTGAACGCCTTCACCGGCGCGCCGATCGATGCAGCGATCGCCGAGGGCATGGCGACGATCCCGCTGGAGCTGGGCGCACGGCGCGTCGGGTGCGTCATCGCCTCGGGCGGATGAGTGCGGCGCCGGGCACACAGTCACACCTACATGACGACGGATGGGAGCACGGATGATGATGAAGCGAGCCCTGCCGGTTCTGTGTCTGATTGCAGCGGTCGGCCTGCCGGCGCGGCCGACGCCGGCGCATGCCGAGGAGCGCACGATCAGCTTCGCCGAGGGGCAATGGGATGCTGCGGCCTGGACCCCGCTGCGCCTCCCCATGCAGACGCAGGTGCGCACCTTCGTGCAGCGCCCCGACTGCGTGGGGACCGACAGCTTCACCGAAGAGGACATCGGGCAGGGGCTCGACAACGTCCTGCTGGTGACCGACAGCGGCCTCGATGAGGGCGAGTTCGAGGTCGTCTTCCGCATCGGCCCCGAGCGGGGGGCCGCGCCGGGGGTGTTCCTGTCACCCACTCTCGCCGGCCAGGAGCTGGAGGCGGGCATCGCGGTCTTCGTCGCCGACTACACCATGGCGGTGTGGCTGGTCGGGACCGACCCGGAGACGCGCGCGACGCAGTACGATCACCTCGTGCGCCTGGCCCGGTGGCAGGACCCGAGCGCGCAGCACGTGCTGCGCTGCCGCTACAGCAAGGCCCGAGGCATGGTGGCGCTGCAGGTGGACGACTCCGACGTGGTCGTGCTGCGCTTCCCCGACTACGAACTCAACTCGCAGATGGGCATCTGGGGCTGTCACGGAACCTGCGACTTCTACAGGGTGACCATCAGGCCGGAGGGAACGCTGCCCTGGTCGGGCGCGCCGGCGGAGTGATGTCTCCGCCGGACACGGCGGCCTGAGTGGCGGACCTCACGGCCGGCGGGGATTCCCGGCGCCCCGATCGGCCGAGTGCGGCGCGCGACCGGACTCCAGCAGCGCCATGCCGTTGTCGTGGAAGATGCCGTCACGCTCGGGCTCGCTGATGCCGGTCAGCTCCGCGGCCCAGCGGATGGCCAGCACGATCTCCCAGGCCATGAACCCGGCGCGGTAGCCCTCACCCGCGACCCGGTAGGCGCTGGGCGGGTATCCCGGCAGCACCACATCCACCCAGTGATCGCGGACCCGCACGCGGCGCCCGCGCATGGCGGCCACCGGGAAGTCGGTGCCGAACAGCAGTCGCCCCGGCCCTATCTCGTTGAGGGCGATCTGCAGCACGACGGGGTCCATCACCATCGAGGTGTCCATCCACACATTCGCCAGCCCCCGCAGGCTGCCGATGGCCGCCTGCATCTGGCCGGGCAGGTAGCAGCGCCCGCAGTGCGCGAGCACAATCCTGGCCTGCGGGCACTCGGCCGCCAGCCGGCGCACGCCGGCCTGGACGTCCGGAGCGGCCAGCCGCCCGCGGCCGGGGACGTGCAGCATCACGATCAGTCCCCGTTCGTTGGCCAGAGCCCGCTCGGTCGGCCCCACCATCTCCTCCACGCCGATGTCGCCGTAGTCATCGCCGTACCAATTCAGGAACACCTTGAACCCGCGGAAGCCGCCCGAGTCGAGCGCCTGCTCGTAGCGCGCTCGCGTCAGCCCGAGGGCAGGCCCGGCCAGCAGCAGGGGAAACAGGCCCTGATGCCGCCGCGCCGCCAGCGCGACGCATGTGGTGTCGCGGGCCCAGTCCGCCGCCGGCGTCGGATAGCCGAAGCAGACCGCCTGGTAGTCGCGGTCCGGGAAGCAGGCCCGGGCGTCATGCAGGAGCTGCTCGGCCGGGTAGTGCTCCGGGGTGACCATGTAGCGTCCGCCCGGCTGCTGTGTGTCCCAGGGGCGCTCCTGCCAGGCGTCGGCCGACCACACGTGCGTGTGGAAGTCCAGTACCGCGGGGGGCAGGACCGGCGCGATCTCCTGCTCGTAGTAGGTGTGGTCGGCGTCAGTCGTCGGGATAGCCAAGGTCGGGCACTTCCATGAGCACGCCGCCCTGCATGGCCGATTCATGCGCGACCAGGCCGGGGATCAGGTAGCGCGCCGCGTCCCAGACGTTGTTGGGCGGGCGCTCTCCCGTCACGCAGGCGGTGACGAAGTCGTGCACCAGGAACTGGTGCGAGCCGTTGTGACCGTTCGGCAGCCCTACGAACTCCCCGGGCAGCCGGTCCACCGGGTGCACCGCACTGACGCCCTGGTGGGTACCGTCCGATGATGTGACCTTCGCCATCTGCCCGGTGTCGGCGCTGACAGGGATGCTTGTGCAGCGCAGCTTCTCCGACAGATCGAGGCAGGTCGCGCGGTCCTTGGTCACCCACGTCTTGCCGGCGACCCCCTCCTCATAGCTGGCCTCGGTGCCGTAGAGGCTCATCCCCACGGTGCCCGGGTGTCCGATCCGCCGGAACTCACTGATGCGCGCCATGCTGCCATCCGACATGCGACACAGCATGGTCTCGTTGCTGAACGGGTTCTTCCACACGTTGTCCTCGCGGGCGTAGAGGTTGTCGGGATGACGGTCCACGAACCCCATGCCACACACGTGCGTCGCGTAGGCGCCGGTCACCGACACGATCATGCTGGTGGAGTGCGTGGGATAGAACATCGGGGGCATGCCGAAGTACTGCTCCCACCGGTCGCCATGTCGCCACTTCATTACGTCGTACATGCCGTGCACGTAATCGTGGTAGTACTGCCCCTCGCCGTAGACGATGTGGCCGAAGTCGCCCTGCCGGTAACGCTCCCGGCAGTAGATGGCGCAGGGGTAGTAGTAGCTGGTCTCACCGATCATGTAGATCAGCCCGGTCTCCTCCACCGCGCGCACCAGCTCGGTGATCTCCGGCAGTGACACCGCCGACGGCACCGCGGAGTAGACGTGCTTGCCCGCCCTGAGCGCCTGCACCGCCTGGGGGCCGTGCAGGTGATGCTGAGTGATGATCGCGATCGCATCCACGTCCAGGTCGCACAGCTCATCCAGCGACGGGCAGCGATCTTCGATGCCGAACTCCGCGCACCTGGCGCTCAGCTTCTCCTGGTCGAGGTCGCACAGGACGACGTTCTCGACCTCCGGATGGGCCTTGAACAGCGGGATGAAGTTGCGCGCGAAGGCGCCGACTCCGCAGATGCCAACTCGAATGGCCATGCCACGCATCTCTCCCTGTCGGCGGGCTCTCGGCGTGTCAGTACCAGCCCTCATCGTCCCGCGGCGGGGGCGGCGGCGGGGCGGGCGCCTCCGGGTCCCACACGAACCCCTTGTGGTCGGCGAAGCGATGCCCCGGCTCCTCGTCCAGCCGCCAGGGCGCCTGTTCGCTGAACACCGGGCGCGTGCGGAAGGTGTTGCTGACGCGCCCGACCTCCTCCAGATGCTTCATGCACCCGATGATACAGCCGCGCGCGCCGCAGGCCGCCACCGGGCTCGCCGCCAGGGCGTTCAGCGCGGGCATGGTCGGGAACATCGCCCAGCCCAGGTCCCAGGCCTCCAGCCACGTGACCTCCTGCTCGCCCACCGCCAGACGCACGCCCGGGAAGCGCCTGGCGAAGAACGGGCCGCTGAGCTTGTTCAGGCCGAAGTGCGTGAGCTTGCACTTGCCCAGGTCGATGTCGCTCCACTCGATGCGGTGCCCCTCGACCTCGATGGCGACCGAGCGCTCGGGGTCGATGGCCCCCGCCGGGCACTCCGCGACGCAGCGCTTGCAGCGGTCGCACAGCACGCCGGTCTCGATGGGGTCGGGCTCCAGCTCGGCGTCGGTGAGGATGATCGCCAGCCGCTGCCGAGGCCCGAACTCACGCGTCAGGAAGACCTTGGACCAGCCGATCTCGCCCAGCCCGGCCAGCGCGCCGGCGATGCGGTGCTGCACCACCACCTCGCGCGGCGGCAGGCCCGGAGCCGCCGGTGGCGCGGCGGGCCCGAACTCGCGGCTGGTGGCGATGGCCGACAGCGGGGTGGCGTCGTAGCCGTGCTGCTCGATGAAGCGCACCAGCCGGTCCTTGGCGGCGCCCAGCATCTGACTCAGGCCGGCGTAGCTGTAGACGTGATATGACGACCAGTGCGTGCCCTCATCCACGCCGCGGCAGGTGCCGCGCAGGATGCGCTTGAGGAAGACCACCACCGACCGGGCCCGGGGCATGATGTTGCGCGGGTTCATGTCCGCAGGCGCGGCGTCGAAGCGCTCGATGTTGGCCACACCGAGCTTATCGACGCCGACCACGTTCAGGGCGAAGTCGCGCAGGGCCTCTGTGGTCAGCATCGCTCACTCTCCCTCCCCGCCGGGGCGGAAGGGTGAGACGAACTTGCGGGTGAGCAGTCCATTGTCCTCCAGGTGCGCGACGCACGCCCGGCCGCACGCCGCTCCCAGCCGGAAGGGCTCCGAGCCACCGGAGTAGGGCAGCCGGGTGGTGCCGGTCCGGCACACCCGGCAGCTCTCGATGTGCAACGGGTACCAGACCGCCTCGCCCTCGCACAGCGGGGCACGGTGCAGGTCCGTGGCGTCGAGCGCGCGGGCCGGGCAGGATGCGGCGCAGGCGCCGCAGTCATCGCAGATGCTCCCGGCGAAGGGAGCGTCCGGCTCCAGCTCGGCATCGGTGAGGATGATGGTGAGCATCTGCCGCGGGCCGAACTCAGGCGTGAGCAGCCACTTGCCCCGGCCGATCTCCCCGAGGCCGGCGGCGTGTGCGGCGAAGTCGAACTCGAGGATGACGTTGGGCTCGGGCCTGTCCGGGCTGACCCGCACCCCCTGCCCGCGCATCTCTCCCGACTGCCGGAAGACCGGTGTGGCCTCCCACCCCTCGTTCTCGAGGCGCCGGCAGACCTGGTAGGTGGTCTCGATGGCGAGGGAGGTCGGCAGGCCCGCCCCGAGCGTATATCCCGCGGTGCCGCTCTCCATGCCCTGCAGGCAGCCACGCGGGATGCTGAAGCCCAGCACGATCACCGAGCGCGTCTGTGGCTGGATGGCGAGCGGGCTCGCCTCCGGCGCGAAGAGCGCAAAGCGCTCAACGGGCGCGATACCGACCAGATCAGCCCCGATCTGCTGCGCGATGTCCCTGAGTTGCTGAGCTGTCATCAGATCATCCTCTCCGATTGGGACTACCCCGGTTCAGAATCCGGGCGACTACTGCGACACCCGGCCCGTCGTCTCCTCCCCGGCGAGGCAGGTGCACGGCCATGCGGTCAGGACTGTCGCAGCACGCCGAAGCCCGCAGGCTTCTGCCGGCCCTGCACGGGCACGCGGTTGCAGGCCGTGCGCACCACCACGACCGGGAACGGGCCGTCGCTCGCCGGCAGATGGACGGTGGGGACAGCCGCACGCCGTCGCGCATCGGCGCCCTGACCTTGCGCAGGATGGGCATGCCTCACACTCCGCGGTCTGCGCTCACGCCACAGGACTGCTTCGCCGGAGCCGACGCGCGACCTGCGCGGCGAGGGACCATGCCGTGATGCGGCTCGCACCAGACCGGGACCCGCTCCCCCGGGAACGTCGTCATCAGACCGGCAGGCGGCAATCCGTGATCTCCCGCGTGACAGCCGGGCGGCAGATGCATCTACTCCATGACGGCCCACGGGTGATGCGCCCGGCGCGCCGACCCGATCCGTATTCCGCCGACGACTGCATCGGGACAACGCTTCCGAACGTGTTGAGGGCAGCAGGAAGATCAGAGCGATCGGTTCACCAGCGGGTGGGCGGCGGCGACGCCGGCGCCATCGCCGGCTTCGTCACGGAGCCGTCAGGCCGCGACGTGGTGCGCCTGTGGCTGCTCCGGGGGGATGGGTGGCCCTTAGTTGATCTGATGGCCGACATCCCGACGGGCGCGCGTCCCTGCGCCATCAGCAGCAAGGGCGTGGTGCTTGGGGCCATCGGGAAGTCGGTCCCGTTCTGCTGGGCCCCGGGGTCAGGCCGGCACCGACTGCCGGTGCCGGACGATCAGCCCGGCATCGCCCGGGACGTGAACAGCCGCGGCGACGCCGTTGGGCACCGCGGGTCCGATGGAGGAGGCCGCGCTCTGCTGTGGCGCGATGACCCGTTGATTGATCTGAACGGCCGGATCGACCCCATGTGCGGCCGGCACCTGCAGCAGGCGACCGCCATCAGCGACGACGCCATCATCGCCTGCGTAGCCATCCGCGACGAGATGTTCGAGGCCGTGCTGCTGATCCCGCGTCAAGCGCGCACCCCCGCGGCCCGCCCGTGAGGTGGGAGCAACCCCGATGCCCCGGAGCTTGGACCAGGTCGAGGAGGTCGCTGCGTTCAGGCGATCAGTCGCGCGACGCGGGCAAGGTCTGTCGGGGCCCGGCCACGAACCCATCCAGGGTGGGGACCCGGCGGCGTGCGCACGTTCGCCGCCCACTCCTGCCGACCGGGGCTGAGAGGAGGCCCATCGTGGAGACCCGACAGATGCTCATCGATGGCGAGTGGACCGAGGCGCAGGACGGGGGGCTGCTCGACGACATCAACCCCGCCAACCGGGAGGTGATGTGCCGCTTCCCGGCGGGCCGCGCCGCCGACGTCGACCGGGCCGTGGCGGCGGCCCGGCGAGCCTTCGACGGCGCCTGGGGGCAGACGCCCGGCCCCGAGCGCGGCGAGATGCTGCGGCGCATGGCGGCGATCCTCGAGTCGCGCGCGGACGAGCTGGGGCGGCTGGAGACTGAGGACATGGGCAAGCCGCTGACGCACGCGCGCGACGGTGACGTGCCCGGGGCGGCCGCGTCGCTGCGCTACTTCGCCGGCCTGGCCGACAAGATTGAGGGCACCGCGCTGGCCGCGCCCGCGGGCTACGTCGGCTACGGACTTCGCGAGCCCTTCGGCGTGGTCGGCTGCATCGTGCCCTGGAACTTCCCGCTGAGCATCGCCTGCATCAAGGTCGCACCCGCGCTGGCCGCGGGGAATGCGACTATCCTCAAGCCCTCCTCCAACTCCCCGCGCACGGCGCTGGAGCTGGGGGTGATCGGCCTGGAGGCGGGGCTGCCCGCAGGCGCGCTCAACGTGGTCACCGGACTGGGGAGCGAGGCGGGCGCGGCGCTGGCGGCGCACCACGACGTGGGCAAGGTCAGCTTCACAGGCAGCACCGAGGCGGGACGGGCGCTTATCCACGCCTCGGCCGGGAACATCAAGAAGCTGACCCTCGAGCTGGGCGGGAAGACGCCGAACATCATCCTGCCCGATGCCGACCTCGACCTGGCGCTGCCCGCGGCCGCGCGCACCATCTTCCTCAACTCCGGCCAGATCTGCACCGCCGGCTCGCGGCTGGTGGTCCAGCGCGCCATGAAGGCCGAGATCCTGGAGCGTCTGGTGGCGATCGCGGAGAGTCTGCCCGTGGGCGACCCGATGAGCCCCGACACCAAGCTGGGGCCGCTGGTCTCCGAGGAGCAGTTCGAGCGCGTGTCGCGCTACGTGGCGGCGGGCAGGGAGGAGGGAGCTCGGCTCATCACCGGCGGGGGCCGGCCGGATGATCCTGAGCTGGCTGACGGGTGGTACTTCGCCCCCACCATCTTCGACGAGGTCACCGCCGACATGACCATCTGCCGCGAGGAGATCTTCGGCCCGGTGCTGTGCGTGCAGGAGTATGGGGACGTCGATGAGGCCGTCGCGATCGCCAACGACTGCGACTACGGTCTGGCCGCGGACATCTGGACCACCGACCTCGACCGCGCACACACGCTCGCCGCGCGCCTGGAGGCGGGCATCGTCTGGGTCAACTGCACCAACGTCGTGGGCCCGTGGATGTCCTACGGGGGCCACAAGCACAGCGGCCTGGGCGTTGAAAGCGGCGTGGAGGGCCTGCACGAGTTCACGCGACTGAAGACCGTGATCATGGACGTCAGCGGGCGGCCGAACACCTGGGTGTGGGACTGACCCGGCGGCTACTTCACCGCCACCGACTCGTCCCGGCCCGGGCGCAGGCGCGGGATGCCCGCCGTCGAGATGTACGCTGCCGGGGCGATCAGGACGATGCACACGCCGGCGAGCACGCAGTCGGGCGCCTCGCCGCAGACGAAGCCCCACGCCTGGTAGATCAGCGCGGCCACGGTGGTCACCAGGGCGAAGAGGCCCGGCCGGATGGCCTCCCACACGCCCGACAGACCCAGACAGGCGGCCGGCAGCAGGCCGGCCTGGGCCCCGAGCGGGGGCACGCCGCGGTTGGTAAGGCCGGCGAAGCCGCGGATGAAGATCGTGCCCGGGATCCCCCCACGCGAGCGTTGAGGCCGAGCCGAAGCAGGCCACCGCAGTCACCGGCCCGACGATCGGTCCGGCGGCCGCGAGGCGGAATGCCGCCGATGACGGAGGGAGTGTGGCCCCCGCCTGCGAAGGTCCCAACTGCGGTGTCGTCCACGTCAGCCGTGAGGAGGGCCTGCTGTGAACGGATGGGAGACGTGTGTGCTCGCGCTGGTCGTGCTGGGGCTGTGTTCGCCGGCACGCGCGGGCACCTACCTCTGGCCGGTCGACTGCCTGACGAAGGTCATGCCGGACGCTCTGCCCGGCGATGGTGACGCGGTCGAGATCGAGGGCGCGCGCGGAGAGACCGTCAGCGCACAGGTCGCCCTGCGGTCGGACGTGGCCCTGTCGGGAGCGACGCCATCCGTCGCGAACCTGGCCGGCGAGGGGGCGCCCATTCCCGCCGAGGCCTGTGCCCTGCGCTGGGAGCGATTCATCGACATCACCCGCAACAGCCCGCTGCCCGAGGACGCGATGGTGGCGCAGGCGCCGGCCGGCATCCCCGACCCGTTCTGGGAGGCCGGGGAACTCGACATCGCCGCCGGGGCCACCCAGCCGCTGTGGATCGAGATCGATGTCCCGCGGGACGCGGCCCCGGGCGACTACGAGGGCACGCTGCGCATCGACTGGGATGGGGGCTACGCCGAGCTGCCTGTGCGCCTGGAGGTCCACGACTTCGAGGTACCGGTCGAGCGCCATCAGCACGTCACCAACTGGTTCACCTTCCCCGGGGTGCCCTGGCGGGATACCGTTGAGGCCGACTCAGAGCAGTACTGGGAGCTGGCCCGCAAGTTCGCCGAGAGCATGGCCCGGCACCGCCAGAACATCTTCTGCCACTGGCTGAGCTGGGCCGGCTTCAGCTACGACCCGGACGAGGGGTTCTCGGCCGACTGGTCGCGCTTCGATCGCTGGGCCGAGGCCTTCTTCGACACCGGCCACTTTGACCGCATGGAAATCTTCGGCGCCGGGCGGCGCATCGGCAGTCACACCGCACTGGACGCGCGCATCGTCATGGCCGACTTCCCCGTCGAGGCCCCCGAGGGCGTGCAACTCAGCACCGAGGAGAGATTCCGCGGCGTGCTCGGGCTGCTGGAGGAGCACCTGCAGGAGCGCGGCTGGGGCGACCGGGCGATGATCCACGTCTGCGACGAGCCCTTCCAGCCCTCGGTGCCAAGCTACCGCGAGGTCGCTGACGCGGTGCATGAGGCGGCGCCCAGCCTGAAGATCATCGAGGCGATCGAGGCGGAGGGCTTCGGTGACTCGCTGGACGTCTGGGTGCCCAAGCTCTCGCACCTGAATCTGTGGTGGGAGCACTTCCGCGAGGAGCGCGACCGGCGGGACATCGAGCTGTGGTTCTACACCTGCTGCCACCCGGTAGGACGCTATCCCAACCGGTTCCTGGACCAGCCGCTGAGCGCGGTCCGCGCGCTGCACTGGATCGGCTACCTCTACGATCTCGACGGCTACCTGCACTGGGGCTTGAACCACTATGCCAATGACGAGCCCTTCACCGAAGAGGGCATCTCGGGGCCGCACCCGCTGGGCGACCACGCGATCATGTATCCCGGCGAGGACGGCCCCATGGGGTCACTGCGCTGGTCGGCGATGCGCGACGGCCTGCAGGACTACGAGTACCTGTGGGTGCTGGAGCAGCGCCTGGCCGACCTCAAGCAGCGCCTTGGCGATGACGGCTGGTGGCTGGACCCGCGCCAGCGGCCCGAGGAGCTGTGCCGACGGGTGGTGCAGTCGTTCTACCGCTACAGCCCCGACCCCGAGGCGCTGCTGACCGCCCGCGGCCTCATCGCCGACCAGATCGAGGCCCTGGACGCCGAACCGCTGCTGTTCGTGCAGACCTCTCCGGCCGAGCACACGGAGATACCCGCCGGGCCGAGGCTGATCAACATCTACGGCGCCGCCACCGTGGGTGCGCTCATCTCAGTCAACGGTGAGGAGAAGCTGACCGTGGGCGCGTCGGGGACCTTCGAGATGCCCCACTTCATCGGCGGCGACGGAGTGGTGCGCGTGACCGCCACGCTCGACGGCAGGACGGCTCATGCGGATCGCGCGTTCGTGCTGACTGAGTAGCCGCCGGGAGGCGGATCCGGCGGCGCCAGAACAGGTCCGTCTCGCGCGCGGTCGGCTCGTCCCACAGCTCATGCCCCATGCCCCTCGGGAAGAGCGGATAGGGATGGCGGCATATCATCGCCGGGGCCCGCTTGGTGTCGCGGCGGGGGACCGCCAGGTCTGTGGCGGTGGGATGGACTACGCCGACCTCGCCCGGCCCGTACCGGCGCGCACCGCAGAAGGGGTATGTCCCGTCTTCAGTGCAAAGTGAGGCGGCTGTCTCAGAGTGCGGCGTTCAGGCCACCCTCACCTCCTCGGATTGCGGGGCATCGTTCAGAGCGGCGTGCAGGAGCCACAGGTCGCGGTAGCCCATGATGCGGCGGCCCCGCCACCTGCGCCGCCGACAGCTCCAACGGGCCACGGGTCAGCGCCGATCAGCACCCAGGGTACGTCGTGAGCCCACTGCCGTCACCCCCGCCGCCGCCCTCCTCGGGGGGCGCAGGGCAACGACCGCTACGCCAACGACCATCACGACAACGGCACTCAAAACCGGACATTTCTACTTTGCGTTGACACAGAGTCCGCGGCACCACCTAAACTCGTGTGCCTGGGGGCGCTGCATGAGACGGGATGTCGTGGTAACATGCCGGCAGGCCGATCATGGCAGCAGGAGGATGCAGCCATGGCCAGGCGCAGGATCGTGATCGAGGTGGAGGTGCCTGACGGGTCGGACGTAGAGAGCTCTGACGAGGCCGAGGACGCGGCTTTCGCGGTGGCGCAGCAGGCCTACGGCCAGGTGTTGCGGCAGATGGTGGATGAGCGGGAGCAGACGCTGTCGGCGCGGAGCCCCGAATGTGGCGGGCAGCAGGTGGTGCGCAAGGGTCGTGGCGGTCGGAAGCTGTACACGCGCATGGGCGCGGTGCGGCTGAAGCAGCAGCGTTGCGGGTGTGGTGAATGCGGGCGCACTTTTCTCCTTTGCCGGCGAGGCGGGGCCTGCCTGAGCGGAGCTTGCTGACGCATCGGGCGCTGGATGTGTGTCTGCGCTTGTGTGTGAGCAGCTCGTACGGGGCGGTGTCGGCGGGTCTGGAGCGCTTGTGGGGAAACGCGCCTCAGGCCGGTCAGGGAGTGGCGGCTGTGTCGGATGCTCACTGAGTTGCCGGGCACCACGGTCAGAGCCGTCATCGCGATACAAGCCTTGACCGACCACCGGGCCAGCCTGACCCGACATGTCTGCGACAGCCCGAGGGCCCGGCGGCGCAGGAGCCTGAATGATCTGAAGACCCTGACCGCCAACTACTCAGCCCTGAGTCAGCGCCAATGGGCGGCTTGCGCCACGTGGGGCATGCCGCCACCCCGGCGCAGGTCGATGAGGCAACGCTGGCCCCTTCTCCCGCCTGCTATGCATTGCCCACATCTCGGCGACACGGCGACGATCCGTATACGCCGTTGCTGTAGGCCGTGCGGAGGGGCTGCTCCCAGGGGCGGCTGCGCAGCAGCCGCAACGAGGAGTGCGAGGAGCAGAGCGGAGCGACGCCCCCCGCAGCTTCCATGCCGGCCCGGCCGTTGCGTCGTGTGCCGTTGGCGCTGCCGTCGTGCGCGGGCCGGGAGCGAGTTCGCGCAGCGAACTCCCAACAGAAGCTCTGGGGCTCTTGTA
>JALGVA010000060.1 GCA_029820295.1 Candidatus Zipacnadia bacterium | reverse complement strand
TTGCGCCTCTACCCCGCAAGCCAGCCCTCGACCTTCTCGCGCACGCGGGCCGCGCGCCGGTTGGTGTCCGCCAGGCCCTCGCCGCCCAGGCACTCGACCATGACCGGGCCGCCGGTGAAGCCGCCCGCGCGCAGGATGTCGAACATCGCCGCAAAGTCCACGTCGCCCGTGCCCGGCTCGATGGTCACCGGCGCACCGACTCCGCCCGTCTGGTCCTTGATGATCGCGCCGACCACGTGTGGCGCCACCTCGTCGAGGTTCTCCAGCGGATCGCACCCCGTGTAGTAGAGCACGTTGCCCGGGTCGTAGTAGATCGCAAAGTTCGGGTGGTCTACGACCTCCAGCACGTTCAGCAGATCGCGGCAGGTGGCGCCGGGCCCGCCGTGCGGCTTGAGGGTCACGGTCACACCGCGCTCGGCGCCGTAGGCGGCCGCCTCGCGCAGAACCGTGAACAGCGTCTCGTAGAGCGGCTCCTCGGGCGTGCCGCACGAGATGTAGTAGGGGACGCCGACCGCGGCCATCACGTCGATCTGCGCGCAGGCCTCCTGCACCGCCGCCTCAGTGCCCTGGCGCAGGGGGCAGCGCGAGGTATGGTGCAGGCAGATCTCCGTCGTGGGCGTGAGGCCGTGATCGGCCAGCGTCTGCCTGATCCACGCGATCTTCTCGTCGCTGAGCCCCGGCAGCAGCTCGGCCTGGGGATGGCGCATGAAGCCCATGTAGCGGTAGCCGGCCCCCGCCACGCCGCTCAGGAACTCGTCCCACGTGAACTTCGTCCACGGCCGCGCGAAAGCGCCGATCTGGTAGCCCTCCACTGCACGCACTCCTTCCGTCGGTTGTGGCAGGGGGCGCCCGATCGCCGGACGCCCTGTGGTCGTTGCTTGCAGCTTGCGCCTAATCGTCCGCCAGCCCGTCGAAGCGGAACCCCTCGTCGATCTCGACGGCCTCGGTCGCGTAGCCCCAGCCGCCCAGCTCACTGAAGAGCCTGCGCTGCGCGGCGGCGTAGTCCACGAAGTGATGGATGCCGGCCATATCGCTCCACGGTATCTTCTTGATCTGCCCGGCCGAGACGTAGGCGCCGTCCATCAGCAGCGTCGCCTTAACCGCCTCGCCGGCGGGCGCGTGCAGCTCGCTCTTCTCCCCGCGGATGCAGGCGATCAGGTTCTTGTGGATCTCGTCGCGATCGGTCTCCTCCTCGAAGATGATCGGCTCGTCTTCGCCGTCGAGGTGCACCACGGCCTGCTTCGTGTCCCAGCTCGCGCGACCTCTGGTGCCGAAGATGTCGAGGTCGGTGCGGTAGTCGCGGTCGCAGTTGGTGGTGCAGTAGAAGTGCAGCGTGGCCTCGCCGAGGTCCGCACGGATGGCCGCCAGGTCCTCGACCTCGATGTTGGGGTGCGCCTGGTACAGCTCGGCCTGCACCGCGCGCGGGGTGGCGTGGTCCTCGACGCGCGAGCCCATCTGCAGCGCGGTGTTGATCAGGTGCACCGCCTGGTTCATCATGACGCCATCCCACACCGGGAGGCCGTCGGCGTAGCGCCTGCCGGTCCAGTGCCCGCGGGCGTAGTACTCGTCGGTGCGCTTCCACTCCATCACGCCGACAACGTCGGTCAGCTCACCCAGGCCGCCGTCGGCGATGAACTCGTGGAGTTGGTGCGAGTGCGGAAACGAGGTGTACTGGAAGTCCACGGCGACGTAGAGGCCCTTCTCGGCCGCGAGGCGGATGACCTCGAAGCCATCCTGCGCCAGCACGGTGACCGGCTTCTCGCACAGCACGTGGATGCCGCGGTTGAGGCACTCGATGGTGTAGGGCGCATGCCAGTGGTGCGGGACCGCCAGCGTCACGTAGTCGAGGTCATCGCCGAGGTCGTCGAGCATGGGGATGATGTCATCATAGACCGGGACGCCCCACTCCTCGACCGCCGCGACCGCCTCAGCGACCTTCTCCTTTTCCTGGTACTTCTCGGCCACGGCGACCAGCTCAACGTCCTCGAGCGAGTGCATGATGGAGCGGTGGTACCCGCCGATGCCGGAGATCCCGACACAGGCGGCCTTGAGCGGTTGCACGGTGCGTCCACCTCCGATCAGAATGGGCCCCCACGGCGGGGGAGCTGCGGCTACTGGCCCGTCGTCATCGCGTCGAGCTTGCCCTGCAGAACCGCGGGCATCGCCTCGTGCAGGAAGACGCTGACGATGACGCGGTCGGCGGTCTCGTGGGAGGGCCGGAACAGCTCGATGAGCCGGCCGCGAATCTCCGGCCCCGAGCGCGCATACTGTTCGGCGTCCATCGCGCGGGCGAGGGTCAGCAGATCGAGGATCTCCGCCTCGCCCAGGCCCACCTCGGGGTCGGCCAGCTCCTCGGCGTAGGGCGCGGCCTCGCGCGCGAAGGTCTCGTCGTCCATCTCGCGCACCCACTCGATAAGATCGACCACCTGGCGCCGCGCCTCCTCCTCGCCGGTCACCAGCGAGACCTGAGCGTCGGTAAGGATCTCGCGGAAGGCCCGGGCGTGGGCGATCAGGCCATCGTCCATGGCCTGGTCCAGCTCCATGAGCCGGTCCTCGATGGCGGAGATCTGGTCGGTGAGGTCGTCGGGCGGCCGGGCGTCGGCGAGGAGCAGATCGCGCTTGCGCTCGAGCAGCGGTCGCAGTTCGCCCAGGACCACCACGCGCTGCTGCTCGAAGCCGGCGGCGGTGGCGCGCAGAGCTTCTACCGCGGGGATGAGCGCCTCGATCTGCGCGCGCTCGAGCTGGAGGGTGTTCATGTCGGCGATGAGCTGGACCTGGGCCGCGAGGGCGTCGAGTTCACCGGCGACCTCACGCAGCTCCGGAGTCACCTGAGCGTCGGCGCAGCCGGCGGTCAGGCAGGTCAGGGCCCCCACGACGATGACGGCGCAGGCGGCGACGACGGCGAGGGAGCGCATGGGGACTCCTCCAGCAGGCGGTCCTGATCTCGGCGGACGTGGGCGATTGTACACCGCGTGCAGGGGAGGGTCAAGCGGGAGGGCGGCGGTCCGTCAGGAGGGCGTGTCGTCGCCCTCGTCGGCGGGGCGGTGGAAGGCCATGTAGCCGCCGAGGATCTCGCTGGTGCCCAGGCGGCCGTCGAGGTTCGACAGCAGCATGAGCCTGCGTCCCTGACGCACCGCGATGCCGATGTGCTGGGAGTGCCCGGGTCCGTAGGTGAAAGGCCACACCAGGATGTCGCCGGGGCGCGGCAGGCCGTCCTCGCGCTCGACGTAGCCCATGGCGGGCAGGCGCTCGGCCCACTGGTGGGCGTCCCCCAGCCCCCAGCCCAGCGCCTCGCGCATGGTGGCCGCGCACAGGTTCGGGCGATGGTTGACCCGGCCCTCAAGCATCGCGCGCACGGCGTCACACAGCTCGCCGTCGGCGGGGTAGGTGATGGCGGTGCCGTCATCGAGGATCGAGGTGGTCATGCCCTCGATGTACGAGGCGCGCCACTCGTCGATGGCCGCCAGCCGGCGCGCGGCGGTCTCATCGGTCTGCCCGCCGGCGGCGAAGCGCGGCATGGGCGTGAGGCGCAGACGGCCGGCGTAGCGGTCACGGGTCGGCACGGTCGGCTTCGTCGCGCGCTCGGCCCAGGCCTCGCCCGGGCCGATGGTCGGGAAGATGTCCAGCAGCCGCAGGCGCGTGCGGGCGGAGGCATCGGGCTCGCACACGGGCTCGAGCACACGCGAGTCGACCTTGTCCTCGCCGATGCCCGCCTGCAGCGTCATCCAGCGCAGCGCCAGGTAGGGGTCGTCGGCGAAGGGGCCCGACTCGCAGAGCATGAGCAGCTCGACCTCGGCCGACTGCTCCTCCTCGCCGCGCGCGACCGACGCCACCCAGCCCTCAAAGATCGCCTCGGGGTAGTCGATGAAGCTCAGGGTCACGCCCCGGCCCACCCGGAACTCGGGCAGGTCGGCCAGGGCCACGGTGGCGGTGAGCTGCGCGAGCTGGAGGTTGGCGACGCGCATCAGCTCGTCGCCCGCCTCGACCAGCGTGCCCTCGGGCACCAGCACCTCGCTGACCATCCCGGGGGCGTCCGCCGAGACCTCGTCCCAGCGCGGGGCGGCCAGCTCGCGGACCTCGTGCGCCATCGGGAACGAGCGCCTCATGTCAGCATCGGCCTCGGGCCGCTCTGCGTCATCGGCGCGCCTCAGTTCGACAGGCTGCACCGCCGGCTCGGCGGTCACAGCGGCGGGCACGGTCCGGGCGGGAGGAGGGTCGGCGACCTCGGCGGCGGCCATCGCGGCCCGAGCGCGCTCCTCGCGAGCCCGGCGCAGCGCCTCGTGCGCGTCGGCGGCCTGCCGCTCGAGATCGGCGATGCGGGCGGCCAGGTCGTCGTAGCTCTTCTGCGCCTCCAGCAGCTCGCCCTCAGCGGCCTCCCAGGCGGCGAGGGCCTGCTCGGTGCGCTCCTCGGCCGGACGCATGGCGTCCTCGGCGAGCACCCCCGCCTCCAGCAGGGCGCGGCGCTGGCTCAGTTCCTCGCGCGCGGTGTCGAGCACGGCCAGCTTCTCGCGCACAGCCGTCATGGCCGCGCTCACCGTCTCGGCCGCCACGGCTGCCTGGGCGCGCAGTTCGTCCTGCTCACGCTCGTTGGCGACGAAGTCGAAGTCAATCTCTGCCGGATCGGGCAGGGACGTTGCCGTCGCGGACCCGGCCTGTGTGCGCGCGGGCGTGGCTTCGGTCGGCTGCGCCCCGGAAGCGGGATCCTCGTCCGCGGCGGCGTCGGGAGTGCGGCGTGGTGAGGCCGCGATGGTCAGCGGCGACACGTCCGCAGTCGCCATCAGGGCGCGCGCGCGTTCGAGGTCGGCGAGCAGCTCCGGGTCGTAGACGCGCGCGAGCGGCTCACTGCGGTGAAAGAGGCCGTCGGGCGGGAAGAGGTACTCGACAATCCCGCGCCAGGCCGAGCGCACGGCGTAGAGCAGCGAGGCGCCGGTGGAGCGGCGCATCAGGCGCCCGGTGTCGGCGCGACCAGGGCGCAGGTGCAGCTCGGCGATGGGCGTGAGCATGCGCCCGAGCAGCTCCTCCTCCGCGGCCTCGGCGGCCACGGGTTCGGCGGGCACGGGTTGCGGCGACGCGAGCGCGGGGGGCTGGTCGAGGCCGGGAGGGGCGGCGTACGACGGTGCGCCTGCCGCCACGAGCACCAGGCACACGGCGCAGGCCGCGACTCGCGAGGTCAGTTGTGCGATGTGGTGGTTCATTATTCGCGAGTTCTGACAGATCCTGGCGCACAAAGGTTCAGGCCTGTCCGCGCCAGGCGGGGCAAACGTCCTGCCTGTGTGTCGATGTTAGCTCAAATGCGCCTCAAGGTCAAGCGCAGGCGCCGTTCTCACAGGACCGGGGAGGGGGCCTCAGGCGGACCGCGGCGGCTTGCGCGCGGGCGCGGGCGGGTGGTATAATGCAACCCCGACACACCTTCCCGGCGCGCCCGGCGCGCCCTGCTGAGGAGGGCCGACGTTGGCAGGTCATTCCAAGTGGGCGAACCGCGTCCATCGCAAGACGCGCCAGGACGCCAAGCGTTCGCGAGTGTTCTCCAAGTTCTCGCGGGCGATCATGGTGGCGGCGCGTGAGGGCGGCGGCAACCCCGATCACAACCCGACGCTGCGCTCGCTGATGGACCAGGCGCGCGCGGTGCAGATGCCCAACGACAACATAGAGTACGCCATCAAGCGCGGACTCGGCGAGGTCGAGGGCGTGGAGTTCGAGGCGGTGCGCTACGAGGGCTACGGCCCGGGCGGCGTCGCCATGCTCATCGAGTGCGTTACCGACAACAACCAGCGCACCGTCGCCGAGGTGCGCAACGTGATGAGCAAGCGTGACGGCAAGCTCGGCGGGGCCGGCTCGGTGACGTGGATGTTCGAGCAGAAGGGCGTCATCACCGTGCCGCGCGACGGGGCCGACTACGACACCGTGTTTCTTACCGCGGCCGAAGCCGGGGCCGAGGACTTCGTCGAGGATGACGAGGATTACATCGAGATTCGCACGGCCCTGGAGGATTTCCACGTGGTGCGCGAGGCGCTTCAGGAGGCAGATATTCCCATCGAGCGCGCCGAGCTGAGCATGATTCCCACCAGTACGGTGCCCGTTCCCGACGACGAGGCGGGCAAGCTGCTGCGGCTGCTCGATGACCTCGATGAGCACGATGACGTGCAGCACGTCTACGCGAACTTCGACATCTCCGACGAGGCGATTGAGGCCTTCGCGGCCGAGAACGACTGAGGGCCGACGCCGGGGCAGTGAGGTGCACCGTGGCTGAGATCCGCGACTGGAAGCTCGACGAGACCAACCTGGGACGTGCGGGGCAGATCCCCTACGAGGTCGCGGTCCTGCCCATCGGCGCCACCGAGGCGCACAACCTGCACCTGCCCTACGGCACCGACACCTTCGAGGTTGAGGCCATCGCCCGGCGCGCCTGTGAGCGGGCGTGGGGACAGGGCGCGGAGGTGCTGCTGCTGCCCACCCAGCCGGTGAGCGTCAACGAGAACACGCTGGGCTTCCCCTGGACGCTGAGCCTCAAGCCCACCACGATCCTGACCATCCTGCGCGACATCTGCTCTTCGCTGGAAAACCACCGCCTGCTCAAGCTGCTGGTGCTCAACGGGCACGGGGGCAACGAGCTGAAGCCCTTCCTGCGCGAGCTGCACCGTGAGACCGAGGTGCAGATGGTGCTGGTGAACTGGTGGGAGGTCGCCCCTGAGGGCCACAAGACCATCTTCGAGAGCCCTGGCGAGCATGCCGACGAGATGGAGACCTCGCTGCTGCTGCACCTCGCGCCCGACCTGGTCGAGATGGATCGGGCCGATGAGGGCAAGGTGCGCGCGCCGCACTTCACCGGCATGAAGGAAGGCTGGGCGTGGATCTCGCGGCCGTGGGATAAGCTCACCACCAACTCCGGCGTGGGCAACCCCGCGGCGGCGACCGCGGAGAAGGGCGAGCAGTTCATCGAGCGCGTGGTGACGAAGATCGCCGACCTGATCGTCGAGATGGCCAACGAGGCCATCGACGACTGGTACCCCTACGAGAGCGACTGAGCGCCGCCGTGCACAACCGGACGGACCACCCTGCGCCCGCTACCCCTCCTCCAGGTAGCGCGCGATCTCCTCGGCGGCGCGCAGGCCCTCGGCGACCGCGCGCACGACCGTCTCGCCGCCGTTGACGATGTCCCCGCCCGCGAAGACGCCCTCCCGCGAGGTCTGCAGCGACTCCTCGCGCAGCGCGATGAGGCCGGTACGCGTCAGCTCCACGTCCGGCAGCCACTGCGCCAGGTCGGCGGGCGGGCGCTGGCCGATGGCCTCGATGGCGAGATCGACCGGCAGCACGCGCTCGGTGGCCTCATCGACGACCGGGCTGCGCCGCCCGCTCTCGTCGGGATCGCCCAGCATGGTGCTGGCGACCCGCACACCGGTCAGCCGCCCGGCATGGTCGGTCACGTAGTCCAGCGGCTGGGTGAGCAGCAGGAAGTGCACGCCTGCCGCCAGGGCCTCGTCGCGCTCCGCCGGCCACGCGGGCATCTCGGCGAACGAGCGCCGGTAGACCAGGTAGACGTCGCGCGCGCCGGCCCGTGCGGCGGTCGTGGCCGCGTCCATCGCGGTGTTGCCCGCGCCCAGCACCGCCACCGCGCCCTCGATGCGCGTCTCCCCGTTCGACTTCATCCGCCGCAGGAAGCTGAGCGCATCCTCCACGCCTGACTCCGGCCGATGGGCGCCCGGCAGCCGCACGCCCTCGGTCAGCCCCACGCCCACGAACACCGCGTCGAAGCCCTCGGCGAAGAGATCGTCCACCGTCAGGTCGGCGCCCATACGCGTGCCCATGCGCCACTCCAGCCGCTCGGCGTCGCAGCCATCGAGGATCGCCATGACCTCCGCCGGGGCGGCGCCGGCCTCGAGGCGATCGCCCGGGATGGTCTCCGCGGCGATGCCGCCGGGCCGCGCGCCCGCGTCGATGATGGTCACGCGCAGGCCCTCGCCCAGCAGGCCGATGGCCGCGCCGATGCCCGCCGGACCGGCGCCGATGACCGCCACCCGGCGCTCGCGCAGCTCCGCGGGGGCGTCCAGGCGCGTCCAGCCCTCGGCGCGCGCCAGTTCGCACACGTAGCGCTGCAGCGCGCGGATGGGCACCGACCCCGAGCCGATGTGCGCCTGCACGCACTGCGCCTCGCACAGCGTCGAGGACGGGCAGACGTAGGCGCACATCTCCGGCAGCGGGTTGCTTGCGCGCAACACCTCGTAGGCGGCGCGCTCGTCGCCCGCAGCGATGGCGGTCACGAAGCCCGGGATGTCCACGGCCGCCGGGCAGCCGGTCTGGCAGGTGGGCGCGTGGCAGTCGCGGCAGACTTCGGCCAGCGCGCGCATGACCGCGCGGTTGCGCATCTGCCCTTCGCGGTAGATGGGTTCGTAGACCTCGTGATCGCGCACCACGCAGCCCGCGCGCCCGCCGTCGCGCATGATCTGCGTGCACGATGAGCAGCAGATGCACAGATTCGTGGGCGTCAGCGCGCCCTGCTCGATGATCTCGCGCGCGAAGTCGGGGTGGGCCAGGGCCATGCGCCCCCAGCCGGCGCCGACCGCCTCGCCCGCCTCGACCAGTGCCGCCGCGACGTTGGGCGAGAACTCGCGCAGCCAGGTGAAGCCGGTGGCCAGCAGCGGCATCTGCGGCGCCTGCGCGGCGAGATCGCGGTGGATCTCGACCATGGTCGCGATGTCGGCCAGCGGATGCTCGTCGGGCACATAGCCGCCGATCTCATGCGTATCGTAGGGCCGCTCGACGTGCGGGTTGTAGTAGGGGCTGCCGTAGGCGACGTTGATCAGGCACACGCCCAACTCGCGCAGCTCCGCGATCAGCCGCACCGGCTCGGTCAGGTCGGGCTCCATGCTGCCATCTGGCGCCATGCCGAAGCCGTACGGGTGCGGCATGGCGTCGTAGACGCTCAGGCGGCTGACGATGGCGATGCCCGGGACCTCGTCGCGGATGCGTGCGACCACCTCGCGGAGCATGCGCGTGCGGTTCTCGTAGCTGCCGCCGTAGCGGCCGTCTTCGCGCGTGAAGGCATTGAGCAGCTCGTAGAGCAGGTAGCCGTGGCAGGCCTTCACGTCCACGGCATCGAAGCCCGCCCGCCGGGCGATGCGCGCCGCCTCGACGTAGGCGTCCTGCAGCCGGTCCAGCTCTTCGTCGCTGATGACGGGGTAGTCTTCGGGCAAGTTGTGGCGCGGGTCGAGGATCGGGTGGCGATAGGCGATGATCGGCGCGGCCACGCCCTCGGGCCTGGAGTAGCGACCCGAGTGGGTGAGCTGAGCGACCATGATCGGCCGATGCGCCGCGCCGAACTCGTCGGCGGCGGACTCGACGATCAGCTCGCACATGCGCGCGAAGTCGCCGGCGGTGCGCTCGTGCAGCCAGAGCTGGCGCGGGTTGGCGCGGCCCTCGTGCACGACCGCGGTCGCCTCGAGCCAGATCAGGCCCGCGCCGCCACGCGCAAAGCGCTCGTAGCGGCGTAGCGTGAGCGCTTCGGGGCGGCCGTCGGCGGAGCCGTCGCAGCCCTCGACCGGGTGGATGGCGATGGCGTTGGGCAAGGACAGCGGCCCGGCCTGCTGCGGCTGTGCCAGCGCCGACACGTCTCCGGCGTAGGGGAGAGCCAGGCCCAGCTCGGCGAGCTTGTCCTCGATCTGCCGCCAGGTGCAGAAGGTGAAGTGCTGGTGCTGCGAGGGCCGTCGGACATCCATCTGCGTCTCGCTCCCGTTGTCGGCCATCAGAAGGTTGGGGCGCCGCCAGCATCCTGACGGCGCCCCGAGGAACACTCCAGGCGGCCGGGCTTTCGCTCAGACGATCGTCTCTTCGGTCTTCGCGTCGAAGAGGTGGCACTTGCTCAGGTTCAGCGCCACCTTGAGTGTCTCGCCCTCGGCCGCGCAGGTCGCGCTGTCGAGGCTGGCGACCAGGCTGTGCTCGCCCGCGCGCAGGTAGACCATCGACTCGGCGCCCATCGGCTCGACCACGTCCACCATCGTGTCCACCGTGTTGCCCTCGTCCGGCGTCACCGGCCCGGGCAGCGTGGCGTCGTGAATGTCGGTGGGGCGCACGCCGAAGGTCACCGGCCCGCCCGCGCGCGCGCGCACGGCCTCGTCGTCGGCCATCTCGTCAGGCAGGCGCAGGCGCAGCGGTTCGGCCTCGACCACCAGGCCATCGGCGCCCTCGATCAGCATGGCCTCGATGAAGTTCATGGGCGGGCTGCCGATGAAGCCGGCGACGAAGCGGTTGGCGGGGTGGTCGAAGATCTGCTGGGGCGTGTCGCACTGCTGGATCACGCCGTGGCGCATGACCACGATGCGGTCGCCCATGGTCATGGCCTCGACCTGGTCATGGGTCACGTAGACGGTGGTGATCCCGAGGCGGCGGTGCAGCTTGATGAGTTCCGCGCGCGTCTGGATGCGCAGCTTGGCGTCGAGGTTCGACAGCGGCTCGTCCATGAGGAAGACCGCGGGCTCGCGCACCACCGCGCGACCGACCGCGACGCGCTGGCGCTGGCCGCCGGAGAGCTGGCCGGGGCGGCGGTCCAGCAACTCGTCGATGCCCAGCATGCGCGCGGCCTCATGCACGCGCTCGTCGATCTCCGCCCGCGGCATCTTGCTCAGCCGCAGGCTGAAGGCCATGTTATCGTACACGCTCATGTGGGGGTAGAGCGCGTAGTTCTGGAAGACCATGGCGATGTCGCGGTCTTTGGGGGACAGCTCGTTGACGCGACGGTCGCCGATGTGGATGTCGCCGGTGGTGGGCTCCTCGAGGCCGGCGATCATGCGCAGGATCGTAGTCTTGCCGCACCCCGAGGGGCCGACCAGCACCAGGAATTCGTGGTCCCGGACCTCCAGGTCCACGGACTTGACCGCCTCGGTCTGCCCGAACCGTTTGGAGAGATTGGCCAGACGCACCTGAGCCATCTATCACTGCCTCCGACAGCCGGCCCGTTCGATGCCCTGATGCCTGCGCGACGCGCCTCTGCGCCCACCTCTCCGCCAACCGCAGCCTGCGGGCGACGAGTATCCCACAGCGCCCGCCCGGGTGTCAAGACAACGCCGCCGGGTGCTCACTGCGCCACGATCACCGACACGGTCGCGTCGGCGATCGGGTTCTGGTAGCGGTTCATCGCCTCGACGCGGATCTCGTGTACGCCCGGCTCGCTGTAGTCGGCGTTCCACTCGTAGCGATAGGGAGCAACGTTGGTGACCGCACGGAACTCGCCGTCCAGGTAGAAGGTCACCATGTGCACGTCCAGCTCCCGGCCCGGCTCGGCCAGCACCTCAACGCGCCCGGTCACGGCCGATGGCGGCGCTCCGACCACCGCGACGTCGATTTCATAGGGATCGACCGGGCCCAGGCGCGCCAGCGCCAGCGGGTGCTCGGTCGGCGGGATGTTCGGCGGCACGACCGGCGCGGCCTCCTCGGGCGGGACCTCCAGCGGGCCGATGACCGGTGGGGGCTCCACCACGGGCTCGCGGGGAGCGGGCGTGATCGGCGGCAGCGAGGCCACCAGGCGGGAGACATCCGGGATGCGCCCGAGGAAGTAGTCGTCGGCGATCAACGTGCGGTAGCGCTCGAGGAAGGCCGGCGAACCGGTCAGCGAGTAGTTGTTGCTGGCCAGCCCGCTGCCCACCGTGTCCACGCAAAACCAGGTGATCATCTTCACCCGCGGGAAGCGCGTGGGCAGCGACTCGTAGAGCCTGGTCATCTGCTTGAGGCCGAACTCGGTCACGTCCTGGCCGCAGGCCGCGCAGTAGTGGGTGGCGGCGTACTCGCAGATGGCGATGGGCTTGCGGGGCGCGTAGCGGTCGTAGACGTACTGCAGCAGCTCGCGTGGATCGTCGAGTGCCGGCTTGGTGATGTCACCGTCATAGTGGTGAACCGAGTAGATGTTCACGCCCACCCAGTCAACCCACTCGTCGCCGGGGTAGTACTGATCGATGGTCGCCTGGGGCGTGGCGAAGGGGCACCACACCATGATCACGTTCGGGGCCAGCTCCCGCATGATCTGGGTGACCGTCCGCCACTTGCGGATGAAGGCCTGCGGGTCGCCCGAGTAGGCCTGCCAGGTCCCGTTCATCTCGGAGGCGTAGCGCAGGAAGACGGGCCCGCCGGTGCGCCCCGCCGCCTCCGCCCAGCCGCGCAGGTAGTCGTCCTCGTCCACGGGGCCCAGGCCGTCGTTGGGCTCCCAGGCGATGTGCGGCAGCACGCCGAGCGCGTGCATCTCGCGCACCCAGCGGAAGGGGAAGGGCGAGCCGTAGCCGACGTAGCGGAAGTAGCTGGCGTGGGGTTTGCCCACCAGTTCCTCGAAGGCGTGGAGATCGCCGCCGGTGGCGGCGTCAAGCTCGATGTACGCGCCGAGGTAGCAGCCATCGACGGGCACGTAGCCGTCGGCGGTGGCCGGCAGAGACGCGAGAACGCCCGCCAGCACGACGACCACCAGCGGGCCGCGGGTTATCCGTCGCAGGCATGAATGCAAGGTGACACCGGCGGCCGCGCGGGCCGCCATCCGAATCATATTCGGCGCGCGGTCGGCTGTCAATGCGGGGCGCCCCCGGGTCCGACGGACACGAGTCGACAGGGCGGCAGTCGGGAACAGCGAACGGCCTCCTCCTCACTCCTTCTGAGGCGCTGCGCATCGACGATGCTTCGCGCCTCGGGGCGGGAGAGGGGATGGCGCTTCCAGATCGGTCCGCTGTCTCGTTGCCGGCTGTCGGTCCGTGTCGCTGGCCCCCTCCCGGTTGTGCGCCGCAGGTGCGCTCAGCGAGAGGGGCTGGGGGGGTGAGGAGGTCGTGCCACCGCGCCGCCGCGCTGTCTACCGGCAATCTCAGGACGCCCCCCCCCCGGGCGCCTCAGGTCGCCGTGGGCTCGGGGTCGTGCAGGTCCTCGGGCGGCGTGCGCCAGCGGTTGTGCATCCACATCCACTGCTCGGGGTGGCGCCGGATCTCCTCGCCCAGTACGTCATTGATCACTTGCGTACCCGCGCGCACGTCGGCCTCGGGGTCGTCGCTGCGGGGCATGGCCAGCGCGGGCAGGAAGCACACGTCGAGCGTGTCGTCCCCGGTGCGCCGCGCGAAGCCCGGGACGATGGCGGCGCCGGTGCGCCGGGCCAGCGCCGCCGGGCCCGTCACCGTCGAGGCCGGGCGGCCCATGAAGGTCAGCCACGTCCCCGCCTCGCCACCGTGCTGGTCGGGGAGGATGCCCAGGACGTCGCCGGCGCGCAGCGTGCGGAGCATCGCACGTACCTGGTCGCGCTCGATGACGACCGCTCCGCGGCTCTCACGCGCGTGGGTGATCATCCGTGCGGTGGCCGGGTCGTTGGCATCGCGCGCGACCACGGTCAGTTGATGGCCCAGGCTGCTGATGCGCAGCGCCAGCGCCTCCCAGTTGCCGTAGTGCGCGGTCACGACGATGACGCCGCGGCCGCGCGCCGCAGCCTCGGCCAGGTGCTCGGCGCCGCGCACCGGGGCGATGCGCGCGAACTGCTCATCGGACATGGCCGGGAACTTGAGCAGCTCGAGCATGGTCTTGACCATGTTCTGCGCCGATGCCGTGACGATGCGCGCCAGCTCGGCATCGCTGCGCTCGCCACCCAGGGCGGCGCGCAGGTTGCTCATGGCGATGCGCCGGCGGCCCGGGAGCAGGCGCACGAGCAGCCCCCCGACCGCGTTGCCCAGCGCCTGCACCCAGCGCAGCGGCAGCAGGCGCACCAGCCCGCCGGCCAGGCGTGTCACCCAGCGGATGAGGACCTGCTCACTGCGGCGGCGCAGGGGGCTCTTGTCGTGCAGCATCGCTGATCAGCCCGATCATCGCCTGCCACGCGTCGGCGCCGTGCGTCACGTCCAGCTCGACGGCCGCCGCCGCCACCGGCGGCAGACCGCCGGGGGGCGGCGGCAGCTTCACGGCGTCCTTCTCGGTCACGATCACGAACTCGACACCCTTGCCGCGCAGGACCTCGCGAATCGTGCGCCAGTCGGCCGGCCGGTAGCGGTGGTGGTCGGGGAAGACCGCGCGCGCCACCACATGCGCGCCCAGCCCCAGCAGCAGGCCCTCGAACGAGGCCGGGTTGCCCACCGCGCACATGACCGCCACCCTCCGGCCCGCCAGCATGTCCGCCGGCTCGACCACCTCGGGCCGGTCCAGCCGATAGATCCCGCCGGGCGCGTGACGCGCGAGCATCAACGGCGCGTGGGGCGCATGGTGCTCGAGCGTGGCCGCCGTGCGCTCGACCTGGGCGTTGGGGGCCAGGTCGGCGTGGGTCACGAGCAGGTGCGTGGCGCGGCGCAGGTGGCTCAGCGGCTCGCGCAGAAAGCCGCGCGGGAAGACGCGGGCGCTCGCCAGGTCGAAGGTCGCGTCCACCAGCACCAGGTCCACGAGCCGGCCCATGCGGAAGTACTGGAAGCCGTCGTCGAGCAGCGCCACCTGCGCGCCGCGCTCGGCCAGCGCTTCAATCACGCGCTCGCGGCGCTTGCCCACCGCGATCGGCGCCCCGGGGACGGTACGCGCGAGCATCGCCGCCTCATCGCCTGACTCCTGCGCGCTCACCAGCGCCTCGCCGCCGTCGGAGACGACCAGCCACGCCGGCCCCGCCCGCCGTCCGTGCCCGCGCAGGACGATGCCCGGAGCGACGCCCTGAGCCAGCAGGTCGCGCGCGAGGCGACGGGTGGTCGTGGTCTTGCCGGTCCCGCCGAGGGTGATGTTGCCCACGCTGGCGACCGGCAGCACCGGCGCGGAGCGGCGGCGCAGGCCCCGCTCGTAGATTGCCAGGTTCGCCTTCAGGCCCAGAATATAGGGCAGGCTGAGCGCCGACAGGGCGGCGCGCGCCGCCGTCGCCGCCGATCCGCGCCGCTGCCCGGAGACGATGTCACGCCATCGGCGTTCCAGGCGCTAGCCCTCCAGGTCCGGCGGGTTGAGCGCCGTGCGGAGCAGTTCGATCACGCGCGCGGCGTTGCGCGCCGAAGCCCCGGAATACTTGTCGATGACCGCGGGCCCGCGCGCGGCCACCAGCGCCAGGTCGCCCTCGGAGGAGAGCAGGCGATCGACCTCGGCCACCAGCCCCTCGAGATCCTGCACCTCAAAGCCCACCTGCTCCCGCAGGCAGATGGCCGCGATGTCGCGAAAGTTCTCCATGTGCGGCCCGAAGATCGCCGGCTTGCCCAGCGCGATGGGCTGCAGGATGTTGTGCCCGCCCCCCACCACCAGGCTCTTGCCCACGAAGGCCACGGTGGCGATGGCGAAGACGCGCGCCAGCTCTCCCATGGTGTCGAGCACCACCACGCATACCTGCGGCCCACCCTCGGGGGCCAGCGGGTCGTGGCCGCCCGCCGCGAGAGCGCGGCTGCGGCGGTAGGCGGCGTAGCCGTGGTCGTGCACGATGGCCTCGACCCGACCGCCGCGTTCGGGGTGGCGCGGCGCGATGACGAGCTGCAGGTCGGCGTGCGTCACGCGCAGCCTGGTGAAGGCGCGCAGGACGATCTCCTCCTCGCCCTCGTGCGTGCTGGCCGCCAGCAGCACCGGCTGGTCGCGGCGGAAGCCGAAGTCCTGGCGGAACTTGCTGGCGTCGGCCTCGCTGGTCACCGGGAACTCCTCGTCGAACTTGGAGTTGCCGGTCACCGTGACTGTGGCCGGGTCGGCGCCCAGGGCGACGAAGCGGTCGGCATCCTCCTGCGACTGCGCGCAGATCACGTCCACGTTGCTCAGCATCCACGCGAACAGCGGTCGCAGCAGGCGCGCGCGGGCGTAGGAGCGGTCGGAGATGCGCCCGTTGACGACGATCACGCGCACGCCCCGGCGCATGGCCGCGTAGAGCAGGTTCGGCCAGATCTCCGTCTCCACCAGCACCAGCACGTCCGGGCGGACCTGGTCGAGCACGCGAGCGACGATCAGGGGCAGGTCGAAGGGGAAGAAGAAGAGCGCGTCCGGATCGACCCCACGCTTGCCGACCATCTCACGGCCGGTCGAGGTGACCGTGGACATGGCGATGCGCGTCAGCGGCTCGGCCACGCGCACCGCGCGCACCACCGGGGCGACCGCGGCCGCCTCACCCGCGGAGACCGCGTGCACCCACACCACCGGGTCGTCGCCCTCGAGGCCGGCCACGACCCCGCCGATGCCGCCCATGCGTTCGCCGAAGCCCGTGAGCGTCCTGTTGCGCGCGATCAGGCGGTAGAGCAGCACCAGCGCGACCAGCGGCAGGAGCAGGACCAGCAGCAGGTTGTAGGCCAGCCACATGGCGCGTCCGCCGGGACTGCGCCGGGCGCCGTCGGTGGTGTCACGCATCGTCGGGTGCTCCGTCCTCGTCGGTCTCGATGTATTCCTCAGAGTCAGCCGTGTGGTGGGCTCGATAGAGCCGGGCGTAGACGCCGTTGCGGTCCATCAGTTGCTGGTGCCGGCCCATCTCCACGACGCGCCCCTCGTCGAGCACGATGATGCGGTCGGCGTCGCGGATGGTGGACAGCCGGTGCGCGATGATAATCGAGGTGCGCCCCTTGAGGATGCGCTGCAGGGCCCGGTGGATCGCCGTCTCGCTCTCGCTGTCGAGCGACGAGGTGGCCTCGTCGAGGATCATCACGCGCGGGTCGCGCAGCACCGCGCGCGCGATGGCCACGCGCTGGCGCTGCCCGCCGGAGAGCTGGACCCCGCGCTCGCCCACCTCGGTGTCGTAGCCATCCGGGAAGGCCATGATGAACTCATGCGCATTGGCGGCCTGCGCGGCTTCGACGATCTCCTCATCGCTCGCGTCCGGGCGCCCGTGGGCGATGTTGTCGCGGATGGTGCCGCCGAACAACATGGTCTCCTGGGGCACGATGCTCATGTGTTTGCGCAGATCGTGCGGGTCGACGTCGCGCAGGTCGATGCCGTCCACCAGCACGCGGCCCTCGGTCGGGTCGTACAGCCGCGGGATCAGGTTGGCGATGGTGGTCTTACCCGCGCCGCTGGGCCCCGCGAAGGCAACCACTTCGCCCGGCTGGATCTCCAGGTCGATCTCGCACAACGCCGGCGAGCGACCCAGGTAGGAGAACGAGACGTTCTCGAAGGTGATGCGGCCGTCGATGTGGTCGATCTGGACGGGATCATCGATCACCGGCAAACTCTCGCTGATCTCGAGTAGCTCGCGCTGCCGGGCGGCGGCCGCCCCGGCCTGCTGCATCGCCAGGTTCAGACGGGATATGCGGTTGACCGCGCTGGCCACCGACTGCAGCAGCAGCATGAAGGCCATGAGGTCGCCGCCGGTCATGCGGCCGCTGGCGATCTGCCGCCCGCCCAGGATGAGGATGACGACCATGGCCAGGCCGATGGCGATGCCCACGGCGGGCGAGTTGATCGCGCGCGTGAAGGCCGTCGCCATCTCGGTGTTCATCACGTTGCGGTTCTCGCGGTCGAAGCGCGCGGCGACCTGGCGCTGGATGCCGAAGATCTTGATGACGCGCATGCCCGCGAGCGCCTCGTGGAGCGCCGTGGTCAGGTCGCCCAGCCGCTCCTGCATCTTGCGCGAGAGGATCTTGATGCGCCGGCCCAGCGCCACGGTCAGCCCGACCACCAGCGGGATCACGACCGCCAGGCTGACCGTGAGGTAGGCCGAGAACTGCCACATCTTGTAGACGCCGTAGAGGGTGACGACCGGCGAGCTGACCAGCCAGACGAGGTTGGCGCCGAAGTTGCGCTGCAGCACCATGGTGTCGTTGTTGACCCGCGAGATCAGCTCGCCCTGTCGCTGGCGGTCGTAGAACGCCATGGCGAGGCTCTGCAGGTGCTCGAACAGGGTCTTGCGCAGCTCATAGAGCACATGCTGCCCGACGTACTCGGCGAAGTAGATGGCGAGGCCGTCGGCGACCGCGGCGGCCAGCAGGAAGGCGAAGAGGATCAGGCCCGCGCCCAGCAGGCGGGCCTCCATCTCCTCCGGCGCCAGCTCCTCGAGGGCCGGCCCCGTGGGCGAGGCGGGCTCCTCACCGGCGCTGAGGGCGCCGGGGATGGGCTGGGCGCCGGGGAAGATGCCGTCGAAGACGGCCTTGGTGCGGGCGAGGGCCTCGGGCACCAGCGCGCCGGCCGCGACCATGACCACCAGGGCCACGATCCCGACCTTCCAGTAGGGCCGCACGAAGCGCCCGAGCCACAGCAGGTCACGCATCGCCCTATTTCACCATCTCAACGAAGAACATGGCGGCCACGAGCCACGCCGACAGGATGTTCAGGTGCTCGCCGTTGGTGATGACGCGCCGCCAACTGAAGTGGCCGCCGTTGGCCCCGGCCGGGCGTCGCGGCCACCAGCGCGGCACCTCCCGGCAGTAGCTGTCGAACTCCCCGCCGAAGCGCTTGCGCAGGAACTCCTCCTCGGCGGCCACGGTGGGGGCGTGGGTGAGCGCCCACATCAGCAGCATCACCGGCAGCACGATCAGCCGGCCCGACATGAGCGCGAAGGCCACGACCACCATCAGGTTCGCGACGTAGAGGGGATTGCGGCACCAGCCAAACGGGCCGCAGGTGACCAGCTTCTCGTCCTTGTCGAGGTAACCCGTGCACAGCACCCGCAGTGCGTGGGCGAGGGCCATCAGCCCCAGGCCGGCGCAGAGCAGCCCCGGCCGGGGCTGGGCGATCGCCACCAGTGCGAACGCCGCCAGCAGCCCCATGAACGTGCGCCGGCGCACGAAGAAGGCGCGTATCTGCGCCACCGGGCGCTCATGGCCCCGGGCGTTGGCGGCGGCCAGCCGCGACTGCTGGGTCGCGACGTTGACCTGTCCGTCGGTGTCTGCGTAGTTGGTCATCAGTCCGTGCCGCTCATCTTCCGAGCATTTCCAGCGCCATGTCGGCCACGCGTGCCGACACGCCCGGCTCGCCCAGCCGGTCGCGGACGGCGCGCAGGTCTGTGCGCATCGCCGCCAGCGCGCCGGCGTCGCTGAGCAGGTGCTCCACCGCCTCCGCGATGGCGGGGGCGGTGGCCCTCGTGTCGATCAGCTCTGGAACGACCTCGCGTCCCACGACAATATTGGGCATTCCCGTAAACTCAGGGTCAAACCTCCGCAGCCGCTTCTCCACATGCATCAGCCAGGTGCCCACGTACATGATGATCATCGGGGTCAGCGCCGCGGCCGCCTCGAGCGTCGCGGTGCCACAGGCGGTGATCACCATGTCGGCGGCGGAGACGATGCGCGCCACCCCACCCACGGTGGTGACCCGCCCGGCGGGGCCGAACCGCCCGGCCAGCCCGGTCAGCAGCTCGTCCGGGGCGCTTGGCGCCACAGACAGCAGGAAGCGCGCGCCGGGCCTGCGCTCGGCGATGATGCGCGCCGCCTCAAGCTGCACCCGGCCGTTGCACAGCACCTCGGTGCGGCGACTGCCCGGCAGCAGGCCGATCACCAGGTCATCGGCCGCCAGCCCGAGTTCTTCGCGCAACTCCGCCCGGGTCGCGGCGTCAGCCGGCTGGATGCGGTCTACCACCGGGTGGCCGACGAAGCGCCCGTCCACGCCCGCGGCCCGCAGCAGCTCCTCGCCCCACTCGAACACGGTGGCGACGCGATCGACGATCCCGGCCAGGCCGCGGTAGTCGGCGTTGCGCTGCCACGACCTGGGCGGGAAGTAGTACAGGATTGGCGGGCGCTCGCCCCCGGCGAGACGCCGCGCCAGCCGCACATTGAAGGCGCCGAAGTCCACGAGCACGAGCAGATCGGGCGGGGAGGAGGTGAGGCGGCCGACCAGCCGGCGCTGCACGCTCAGCAGCATGGGCACGCGCTTGAGCGACTCCACCACCCCGATGCCGCTCCACTGAGTGCTGTCATAGAGCAGCTCGAACCCCGCCTCGCGCATGCGCCGGCCGCCGACGCCCATCAGCTCGACGTCGCGCCGCGCGCGCAGTGCCTCCCCGAGCATCGCCGCATGCTGGTCGCCGGACGGCTCGCCGGCGATCACGAAGATACGCGGCCCGCCGCCGCCCACGGGGTCAGTTCCCCTGCCGGCCCTTGTGGCCCTCGTCGATGCGCTCGATGAACTCGACGAACTCCTCGACCATCGCCGACAGCGGCCCGCTGGCACGCAGCTCCGCGATGGCGTCGGAGGTGTTGCGGTGGGAGCGGTAGATGGCCCGGTAGGCGTTGCGCAGCTCCTGCCGCTGCTCCTCGCTGACGTCATTGCGTGCCAGCCCGATCACGTTGATGCCGGCGATCTCGATCGGGTTGCCGACGCCGATGCAGAACGGTGGGATGTCCCGGTTCACCCGCGAGCACCCGCCCACCATCACCATCCGCCCGATGGTGGTGTACTGGTGAATGCCGGTCACGCCACCGATGATCACGCGGTCGCCGATGGTCACGTGTCCACCGATGCCCACGAAGCTGGCGATGCTCGTGCCGTTGCCCACGCGCGTGTTGTGCCCCAGGTGCGCGTAGGCCATCAGGAAGTTGTCATCGCCCACCTGGGTGATCAGGCCCGCGCCGGTCGCGCGGTGGATGGTCACGTACTCGCGCAGCAGGTTGTTGTCGCCGATGCGGACGAAGCTCTGCTCGCCCTGGAACTTCTTGTCCTGCGGTTCGCTGCCCAGCACCACGCCCACGTCCAGCGTGCAGTTGCGGCCCAGCGTCACGCCCGACTTGATGACGCAGTGCGGCCCGATGCGCGTGCCGTCGCCGATGCGCACCCCGGCCTCGATGATCGAGAACGGGCCCACCTCGACGTCCGCGCCCAGTTCGGCGGCCGGGTCCACTATCGCCATGGGGTGGATCGTCATCTATTCCCTCCGTGACTATCCGGCCGGCTTGTCGGGCCAGTCGCGGCTGGGGTCGGACAGCGCGAACATCAGCTCGGCCTGGGCGGCGATCTCGCCCTCGACGGTGGCCACTGCGTCCACCTTGCCGATGGGGCCCTTGCGCCGGATCAGTTCGGCCTCGAGGCGGATCTGATCGCCCGGCAGCACCTGGCGGCGGAAGCGCGCCTTGTCCACGCCCCCGAAGAGCGCCAGCAGGTCGGTGTCCTCGACCATGGTCAGCAGCATGATGCCGCCCACCTGCGCCAGCGCCTCCAGGATCAGCACCCCCGGCATCACCGGGTTGTCCGGCCAGTGGCCCAGGAATTGCGGCTCGTTGGCCGTCACGTTCTTGACCCCGACGGCCCGCACGCCCGGCTCCAGCTCCAGGATCCTGTCCACCAGCAGGAAGGGATAGCGGTGGGGCAGGATGTCCATGATCTCTCTGGCCTCAAGCATCCGAAGGCGCCTCCCGTCAATGCGTGGGCCGCCTCAGGCGCCACGGAGCGGCCTGTGTGCCCTCTCCGTGGCCCTCCGGCGGCCCCTGATGCCCGACCACGAAAGCCGCGGCGATTATATCAGAGGGGTTAAAGCGCTGTCAAACCGGCCCGCCGGAGGGCGCGCCCTGTGCTTAGACCGTCGCACGACCGTGTGGTTGCGGGCTCACAGCAGGGGCACGCCGTTGATGACCAGGCGGAAGTCGCAGCCCAGCCGCCGCGCCGCCTTGCGGCTGATCACCATGCGCGAGAGGAAGATCTCGAAGTACTCCATGACCGAGCCGATCTCGGTGTCGATGGACAGCTCCAGCGCGATGGTTTTGAGGTCGGGTAGCACGGTCAGCTCGGTGTCCTGCGCCGCGTAGTTGATGCGGTCGTGGATGTCGAAGGCCGCCATGATGGGGTTGCGCACCCGCTCGCGTGCCACGTCGGCCTTGTCGCCGATGGTCAGCGCCGCGCCGATGTCGCTGGTGACCTCATCGGCCAGCTCCTCGTCGTGTGAGCCGATGGCCGCCGCCACCTGCGTCGCCTCCGCCACCGGCATGCCACGCTCGCGCAGCAGGTGGAAGGCCAGTAGCGCGCTCGACATCTCGTGCTGTTGGCGGGAGATCAGGTTGCCGATGTCGTGCAGCAGCCCGGCGATCCTCGCCAGCTCGATCTCGCGCTCGCCGTAGCGGCCCAGCTCGGTCAGGATCATGCCGGCGTTGCGCGCGACGATGGTGGCGTGGCGCATGCCGTGCTCGGTGTAGCCGATGGCCTCCATCTGCCGGTCGGCGGCGGCGATCATCTCGCGCACCTCGTGGTCGGCACGCAGGCTCTCGTATGTGGGCGGCGCCGGAGCGCCCCTGGTGGTCTCAGTCATCTTCGCGTCCTCCTGCGGGTTCTGACGCCCCGGTCGGGGGCCGCGGTTCACCGCGGGCCTCGCGGCGCCGCGCCACGATCGTGTCCAGCGCCATCCAGACGCCCGCCGCGACGACGATGGCGATGCTCCCAACCTGGGCGTAGGTCAGCGGGGCCAGCGGCTGGTAGACCACCGCGCTGGCCCCGCGCCGGAAGTGCTCGATGCCGAAGCGGCCGACCGAGTAGATGATCACGTAGAGCAGCGCCAGGTGCCCGGGCCGGCGCAGCCGCGACCTGACCGCCAGCAGGATGGCGAAGATGAACAGGCTCAGCGCCGCCGAGTAGAGCTGCGTGGGATGGCGCGCGATGTCGGCCTCGCCGGCGAAGTGGAAGTGCACGCCCAGCGCCGATGTGGTCGGGGCGCCAAAGCAGCAGCCGTTGAGGAAGCAGCCGATGCGGGTGATGGCGTAGCCGATGGCGACCGCGGGCATGAGCCGGTCGGCCATGCGCGCCACCGACAGCCCGCGTAGTCGCGTCAGCCCCAGGCCGGCGAGCGTGCCGCCGATGAGCCCGCCGTGGAAGCTGAGCCCGCCCTCCCACACGTGCCAGATCGAGCCGGGGCGCTCGGCGTAGGCGCTCCAGTCGAGGATGACCGCCATGGCGCGCGAACCGATGATCGCGCCTATGAGGATCACCAGCGTCAGGTCGATCATCAGGTCGAAGGTGATCTCCTCGTCGTGGCGGCCGTCCCAGAGCGCCCACAGCATGGCCGCGAGGAAGCCGATCATGAGCATCGTGCCCCACGAGCGCACCTCCACCGGTCCCCAGCGGCGCAGGCCCCACCACAGCGCCACACCGGCCAAGGCGGCGACCGTGGCGATGCCCAGCGCACGCGGCCGGTCGCGCACACCGGCGCGCTGCTGCTCGCGCATCTCGACCAGCAGCGCCGCAGCGCCGAAGGCGACGGCCAGCACGGGAGCGGCCCAGCCGGGCAGCGGCCCGACCCTGAGCAGGATGGGGCACATGGGAGCTATTCGTCCTCTTGATCGGCGGGTTTGGGGTGCACGGCGCCCGCGATGGTGGCGATGACCAGCAGTCCCGCGCCGACGGTGATGCCGATGTCCGCGATGTTGAAGATCGGCCAGAAATGCAGGTCGATGAAGTCGATGACGTGGCCGAGTCGCACGCGGTCGATCATGTTGCCCAGCGCGCCGCCGAGCAGGCAGGCCACGGCGACCGCCATTATGCGGCTCCCCGCCAGACGGTGCGCCAGCAGCACCAGCGCCCCGACCACGATGATCGCGGCCACCACCAGGCCGGCGGTCGCCGAGGGCATCAGCCCGAACGCGCCGCCGGTGTTGGTGGCCCAGGTCAGGCTGACCCAGGGCCCGAGCAGGGGGATTGAGTAAGCCGGCCGCAGGAACTCCGCCGCGATCAGCTTGGTGGCCTGATCGACGGCCAGCAGCGTGGCCGCGGTGAGGTACACGAGCGGCGTCAGCCGCGCCCGGGTGTCAGGCCGGCTCACGCCCTTGGTGGCGGCCATGACTACATCCCGGACAGGCCGGACCGACATTCCTTGCACAGCGTCGCCCAGGGCAGCACAGCCAGGCGCTTCTTGGTGATCGGCTTGCCGCAACTGTCGCAGATGCCGTAGGTGCCCTTGTCGATCTTGTCAAGCGCCGCGAGCACCTCGTCGAGCTGCTCGCGCAGCGACGCGCCCACGGCCATCGACTGCGCGCGCTCCACCGTCTCGGTCGCGGCGTCGCCGCCGGGCTCGTCGAAGTCCTGGCCCGCTTGCTCCGAATGCAGACGGTCGCGCCCGGCCGCCTTGTCCTCGATGCGCTTGAGTTCGGACCGCAGGCGGTCGCGCTCCTCCTCAAGGGTCTGCCGGAACTTCTCTACGTCCAGCGTTCTCTCTCGCGCCACCGTCGATACCCTCCGATGAGTACTTGCCGGACCGACCCAGTTTCTCCGGCTGCAGCGGCGCACCTTCCGGCGCCGGCTACCCAGATAGAATCCTCTTTACCCGTTCGGCGCACCTGTTACACAACTCGGGGTGGTCCTCCGCCTCCCCGACGCTCTCTGCACGCCTCCAGCAGCGCGTGCATTTGTCCCCCGACGCCAGCGACGCCTCCGCCCGCATCCCCGAGGGCTCGCCCGGCTCCCCCTCATGCTCCTCGATGTGATGCAGGTGTACCTCCGACACGATCATCAGCCCCGCCAGGTCCTCCTCGACCGCCCCCAGCACGTCGCGCTCGGCGTCGGTCACATACAGGTCCAGCCGCGCCTCCAGCGGATTCGGCACCTCCCCCGCGGCCTTGGCCTCCTCCAGCGCCGCCATGGCCACGCCGCGCAGCGTCAGCACCTGGCGCCAGCGTTCCGCCAGATCGTCATCGAGCAGCGCCTCGTCCAGCTCGGGCCAGTCGGCGAGCTGCACGCTCTCGGGCAGCGACGCGTCGATCTCGTCGCGCATGTGCTGCCAGATCTCCTCGGACGTGAAGGTCAGGATCGGCGCCATCATCCGGGCGATGGCGCTCAGCAGCTCCCACATGGCCGTCTGGGCGGAGCGCCGCGCGAGTGCGTCCGGCACCTCCGTGTAGAGGCGGTCCTTGAGCACGTTGAGGTAGAAGGCGCTCAGGTCCTGGTCGCACAGCGCGTGCAGCTCGCGATAGACGATGTGCAGGTCCCAGCGCTCGAATGCCTCGGTGATCGCGCGCACACGCCGCTGCAGGCGGTCCAGCGCCCAACGGTCGATCTCGCACATCTGTGCCGCTGGCAGCGCGTCCGCCGCCGGATCGAAGTCCTGCAGGTTCTGCAGCAGGAACCGAGCCGTGTTGCGGATGCGACGGTAAGCGTCGGCCACCTGCGCGAAGATGCTCTCCGACAGCGCCATCTTCTGGCGGAAGTCGGCGTAGGTGAACCACAGACGCAGCACATCCGCCCCGTAGTTCTCATAGATTTCCGCCGGGCTGATAATGTTCCCCTTGCTCTTGGAGAGCTTCGAGCCGGTCTCGTCCACGAAGAAGCCGTGGCCCACGACCGTCCGGTACGGGGCCGGGTCGCCCAGCGCCATCGCCACCCACAGCGAGGTCTGGAACCAGCACTGGTACTGGTCGTCACCCTCAAGGTAGAGGTCGGCGGGGTAGCGCAGCTCGGGGTCGGCCCGCAGCACGCAGTAGTGCGAGCAGCCCGAGTCCACCCACACCGACATGATGTCGGGCTCCTTGGTGAAGTCGGTGCTGTCGCAGCCCTCCCTCACGCACACCGTGCCCTGCGGCAGCAGCTCGGACGCCTCACGCTCCCACCACACGTCGGCGCCGTGCTCGGCCACCAGGTTGCGGATGTGGTCGACGGTCTCCTGGGTGAGCAGCATCTCGCCACACTGCGCGCAGTAGAACACAGGGATGGGCACGCCCCAGGCGCGCTGGCGCGAGATGCACCAGTCGGGCCGCGCCTCGATCATCCCCGAGATGCGGCTCTCGCCCCAGTCGGGGTTCCAGTGCACGGTCTTGACCGCGTCGAGGGCCTGCCGGCGCAGCTTCTCGATGTCCATGAACCACTGGCGGGTCGCGCGGTAGATCACCGGCAGGTGGCAGCGCCAGCAGTGCGGGTACTCGTGCTCGATCTCCAGCTCGCCCATCAGCGCCCCGCGCGCGCGCAGGATGTCCTTGACCTGTTCATTGGCCTGGTCGGCGACGAGCCCGGCCAGATCCTCGCCCGCCTCGTCGGTGTAGCGGCCGAGGTCGTCGAGCGGGCTGATGACGTCGAGGTCATAGGTGCGTGCGGTCTCGTAGTCCTCGAGGCCGTGGCCGGGAGCCGTGTGCACCGCGCCCGTCCCGTCCTCCACGGTGACGTAGTCGGCCAGCACCAGCGGGGAGGGCCGGTCGTACATCGGATGCCGCGCGACCAGCCCCTCGAGCTGTGCGCCGGTGAAACTCGCGGCGACGTCGTAGTCGTTGATGCCGCACTCGCGCATGCTGCGCGCGAGCAGGTCCCGCGCCAGGATGAAGTTGCCCCGGGGCGTGGCGACCAGCACGTACTCGGCGCCTTCGGCCAGCGCGATGGCGGTGTTGCCCGGGATGGTCCAGGGGGTGGTGGTCCAGATCAGCACGCTCACCGGGCCCTCGGGCAGGTCGGCGGCAGGAAGGGCGTTCGGGTCGTCCAGTTCGAAGGCCACGTAGATCGCCGGCGAGGTGCGCGCGGTGTACTCGATCTCGTCCTCGGCGAGCGCGGTCTCGCAGTGGTAGCACCAGTAGACCGGGCGCAGGGCGCGGTAGACCAGACCGGCCAGCGCGATCTTGCCGAAGGCTTCGATCTGCCGCGCCTGGTAGTCGGGCGAGAGGGTGAGGTAGGGGTGTTCCCAGTCGCCGCGCACGCCGATGCGCTGAAACTGCTCGCGCTGGGTGTCCACGTAGCCCAGCGCGAGCTCGCGGCACAGCGCGCGCCACTCCAGCACCGAAACCTGATGGCGGAAGACGTTCTTCTCGCGCTGTACGCTCTGCTCGGTGGGCAGGCCCTGGGTATCCCAGCCCGGCACGTACGGGCAGTCGAAGCCGCGCATGGTCTTGTACTTGATGGTGATGTCCTTGAGGATCTTGTTCAGCGCCTGGCCCAGGTGGATGTTGCCGTTGGCGTAGGGCGGGCCGTCGTGCAGGATGTACGTGGGGGCGCCGGCGCGCAGCTCGCGCACGCGGCGGTAGATGTCCATCTCCTGCCACATGCGCAGGATGTGCGGCTCGCGCTCGGGCAGGTTGCCGCGCATCGGGAACTGCGTCCTGTGCAGGTTCAGCGTCTCCCGGTAGTCCATCCCATACTTCCTTCCGTCCCGGCCTGGGCGGCCGGGCGGTAGTGAAACAGCCGCCGGGTCTCCAGCGGAGA
Source organism: Candidatus Zipacnadia bacterium (assembly GCA_029820295.1). Lineage (GTDB taxonomy): Bacteria > Armatimonadota > Zipacnadia > Zipacnadales > UBA5352 > JALGVA01. The sequence goes on along the minus strand of JALGVA010000060.1, from coordinate 1,160 downwards.
CCCAGCGACCGGGTGAGTTACCTTCGATTCCAGTGCGTTTGAGTCTACCACAATGCCGGGCGGATTATCAAGGCACGCCGCCGGGTATCGGCGCGCAGGTCTCTCCGACGCACGAGGGGAACCTGCCCAGGCACGAGCGGCGGCACGAGCGGAAGCGAGGTGTCCGATCATGGCAGGGATGAACTTCAACGTCGGCGGCTTCAACATCGGCGGCGGCTCGGTCGGAGTGGGCTCGGCGGGGCGAGGCTGCAAGAGCGGCTGCGGGGCGGTGTTCGGCGTCATCTTCGGCATCATCCTGGTGCCGCTGGGCCTCTACCTGACGTACCACGGCGAGATCAGGCTGGTCAACCACGGCAAGGTTTTCGATGGCGTCGAGATGATGGAGCCCGAGGCCGCCAAGAGCATGGACGGGCAACTGGTGAAGATCAGCGGCCGGCCTGAGGGCCAGTTCCTCACCCTCCGCGAGTGGGACGGGCAGGCGATCTACTTCCGCGACACCATTGAGGAGTACGAGCAGGAGACCGACTCCGAGGGCGAGACCACCGAGGAGTGGAACACCAAGGACACGACCACGGACTGGGCCGACTTCTCGGTGGGCTCGGTGGAGGTCCGGCCGGGCGACAACACCAGGCCGGTGGGCGAAGATGAAGTCTACTCCGCCTACAAGAAGAAGTTCGAGACCGCCTTCCACGTTGGGACCGACTCGAGCAACCCCCAGGTGGGCGACCGGCGCCGCAGCATCGAGGTGCTCGACGCCTCGAAGCCGGTGATCGTCCTCGGTGAGATGTCCGGCGGCTCCATCCAGGGCGGCGGCCCGACCGGCAGCTTCGTGGTCAGCACGCTCAACGAAGGCGCGACCTCGCAGGCCCTGCACACCGAGTACAAGATCGCCTACTGGCTGATGAAGGGCGGCGCGGTGATGGCCATCTTCATTGGCATCCTGCTGATCTTCGGCCCGCTCACCTGGCTGGTGGGCCACGTCCCCTTCGTGGGCGAGTCGCTCTCGTGTGGCTTCGCGGCCATCGCCTTCATGGTCGCGCTGGTTGCGGTCGGCGTGATTACCATCTTCATCAAGGCGTTCTGGATCCTGATCATCCTGGCCGTGCTGGGGATCATCTTCGTGGTCATACGCGGCATTACCACGCCGCGCGGCGTGGTAA
>JALGVA010000330.1:1286-2287 GCA_029820295.1 Candidatus Zipacnadia bacterium | reverse complement strand
CGGACGCGTGGACGGATCTGTCCTGAAGGCTCCCGTATTGCGCGACGCTGGTAGATACGCACTCAGACGTCGAAGCGCCCCACCAGCGGCGTTGCGAGGAAGGGACGGGGGAATGCTATGACAAGCGTTCTGATGGGAGTGCTGATCGCGATGAGTGCGGCGTGCGGTGACGTGGCCGACCACCCCAGCCAGATCACCGACGAGGAGTTGTTCGAGGCGATGGACGTCACGCGGGCGGGGCTAGAGCGTGTGCGCGAGGCGGTAGAAGCCGAGGACTATGAGACAGCGGCGCACGCCTGGGCCGAGTACTTCAGCACGCGTGAGAAGCCGACGCCGCACTTCTCGCGCGATACGTGGCCGCAGTTCATCCGCCAGGAGTTCCCGCAGTTGGCGGAGGCGCTCATCACCAAGGCTGACCAGGTCGCGCGCGGCGAGATCGCGCAGGGCGCCGTGGCGCTGTCCGTGGACGACAGGGAGATTGACTGGCTGTCCAACCCCACCAAGGACACGAGCTGGGGCGGCATGGTGGGGCCGCAGTGGTTCCTGATTCCCCTGGGCCGCGCGTATCTGCTGACCGGCGATGAGAAGTACGCCGAGGCGTTCGCGTGGATCTTTGATTCGTGGTACGACCACCAGGTGGCGATCCGGGAGCAGCAGGGCGGGCTGGGCTTCGATCCGGTCTTCCGCGCCTATTATCCCGGCATCCGGGCGCTGATTCTCGCGGACAACTACTACTCCTGCGCGCCCAGCCCGGCGCTGACGCCGCAGCTTCACGTCAAGGTAATGAAGCAACTACTGGGCTGTGCGTCGTGGCTGGCGGCTCACGAGCAGGGCTACCGCATCGGCAACCAGCAGGTCACGGCGGTGCTGGGCTGCGGGATCGTGGGGCTGATGTTCCCGGAGTTCAAGCAGGCTGAGGCGTGGGTGGAGCTTGCCGAGACGCGCATGAAGGAGCATCTGCTGCAGGACTTCTTCGCGGACGGCGGGCACATGGAGCTGTG
>JALGVA010000330.1:0-1269 GCA_029820295.1 Candidatus Zipacnadia bacterium | reverse complement strand
TGCCTGCGTTGCATGACCTACGTGGCCCTGACCGCGGAGCGCAACGGTCGCCCCAGCCTGTTCGATGATGCGGAGGCGGCGGCCGCGCTGGAGCGGGCGTACGAGTGGCTGGCGAAGCTGATCATGCCTACGGGCGAGACGCCGGCACTGCACTCCGCGGTATTCTCGACCGACTGGGCGATCTACCTGCTGGTCGGGGCCAGCCGCTTCAACCGGCCGGATTTCCTGTGGCTGGCACGGCGCTTCTGGGATCGCGGCGAGGTGCCGAACCAGAAGGGGCCCGTGGGGTTCGCGAACTACATCATCAACGAATCGATGGGCCATGAGGCCGTCTCGGACCTCGAGCCCGTGTCGCCAGACTTCGCGAGCGTTCGCCTGAGCGAGTCGGGATTTGCGGTCATGCGCACGGGCTGGGAGCCGGAGGATCGCTACCTGGTGTTTCAATACGGCTGGGCGAACACCGCCCATGCGTATCCGGGCGCGCTGGCGTTCTGCCTGCAGATGAACGGAGACCTGGTGGCGACACACCCGGGATCGCCGAGAAGCTACTCGCACCCGGCATACAGATACTGTCACTCGACCCCGAGCCACAACGTCGTCTCGATTGACATGGCGAGTTATCCGGTACAGGGCAGGGGCAACGCAGCACCCGGTGGGCACGTGGGAACGCTGGCGGATCTGCCCGGCGCGTGGTACGTCAGCGGCTACCACGAGGGGTACACGCCGCCGTTCGAGGCCGTCATCGAGCGGAGCCTGCTGGTGATCAAAGACGGCCCGATCATCGTGCGAGACCTCGCGCGCGGCGGAGAAGGGCACAGGGCTCAGTGGAACTTCCACACGCCGCTGGAGCTGGAGGTTGGCGAGGACCGGCGAGCCGCGTTGAGCGGACGAGGCTCTTACAGCCTCTGCCCCGCGTTCGCGGACGAGATTGAGGATGTCAAGATCGAGCAGCACTGGGAGGCGGTCCTGCCCAGGGACTGCCAGCCCGACGACTGCGGGAAGCCGGTCAACGTGCTGCGCTACGAGAAAGCGATCGGCGCGGCGGGCGCCCGGTTCTGCGTGGGGCTGTTTGAGGGCCAGGGGGAGATTGAGGCGGTGAGTGAGAGTGCGTTCCGGCTGCGCTCGGAGGATGCGGAATACCTGCTGCTATTCGGGGCTGGCGAGGTGGACAGGGTCAGTGCGGACGCGGAGTGCGCGTGTGTTGAGTTCGAGGGGGGCCAAGCGCGCCGGGCGTGGGTGTTCGAGGGCACGAGGCTGAGCGTCGGCGGG
>JALGVA010000059.1 GCA_029820295.1 Candidatus Zipacnadia bacterium | reverse complement strand
GCGGAGCATCCTCTCGTGGCAGACGACCAGCAGACATCCGCCGAGCCGCTCGGCGACAAGTCCCTGAGTCAGCAGCAGGTGGCGCACGCCCTGAGGCACTTCATCATCATGGGCATGCTGTGGGCCGTCTACGGCCCCAACGCCATCGTCTCCGGGCCCATACTCTCGGGCTTCGCGCTCAGGATCGGCCTCTCGCAGGCACAGGTAGGCTTCCTCGCCAGCTTCGTCAGCCTCTTCGGCCTGTGGCAGCTCGTCGGCTCGCACCTGACGCGCCCCATCGCGAACAAGCGCCGCTTCTGTGTGTCGCTCGGCCTGGTGGAGATCACCTCGGCCAGCCTGGTGCTGTCCACCGCGCTGCTCCCTGAGGGCAGTCGCTTCTACGCCATGGCCGGGCTGCTGTCGATCGCCTACCTGATGGGGCACACCATCAACCCGATCTTCAACTCGTGGCTGTCGAACGTCCTGCCCGCCGACGTGCGCGGCTCGTACTTGGGTCGGCGCATGATGTTCATCTCCATCACCAGCATCGTCTACCTCTACGCCGCCAGCCGGTGGCTTGACTGGCGGCCGTCTCTGACCGGCTTCGCAGCCGTCTTCGCGCTCGGGTGGGTCGCGGGCATCCTCGGCTACGTCATGATGGCGCTGACCGCCTACCCGCGCGTCACCATCGAGGAGCCGCGCGGGCTGGCGGGCGCACTCGCGGAGCCGCTGCGCGACAGCCGCTACCGCGCGCTGGTGCTGTTCATGGTGACGTGGCTCGGCTCGGCCATGATGTCGGGGGCGTTCTACTCAGTCTACATGCTCCAGGACCTGGGGATGTCGTACTCGCAGGTGGCCATCTACACCAACATCACGCTGCTGTTGATGATGACGTCCTACGGCGTCTGGGGCGGATTCGTGCAGCGCTACGGCTCGCGCCCGATCGCGCAGCTCAACATTGTCCCCTATGTCGTGGCGGTCGCGATGTGGGCCTTCATCACGCCCGCCAACTACGTCTGGCTGGTCCCCATCCAGCGCGTCTTGGCCGGGTTCTGCTGGTCGGGCGTGGAGATCGCCAACTCCACGCTGCTCTACAAGCTCGTGCCCTCGGGCCGTGAGAACAGCTCCTACTTCGCCAACTGGACGACCTTCATGGCGGTGGGCGCCGCGGGCGGGCCCTTCGTAGGCGGCCTGATCCGGGGCGCGCTGCCCGAGGCGGGCCTCGATCTGCTGGGCCTGCACTTCGCCCCGCTGCAGGTGGTCTTCGCCATCTCGGCGCTGCTCACCATCGTCCCGGTGGTGCTCTCCTTCCGCCTGCGCGAGACCGAGGCGACCTCGCCCCGCTACCTGCTGGGTCAGTTCCGCGGCAACCTGCTCGGCTACGCCTACAACTACGCCATGTACAAGGTGGCGCTGAGCGAGGGGCGGCGCGCCGATGCCGCGCGCGGGCTCGGGCGCTCGCACACGCCGCTGGCCATGGATAAGCTGGTCACCGCGCTCGATGACGTGAGCCCGCAGGTGCGCAGCGAGGCGGCGCGCAGCCTGGGGCAGATGGGCCTCGAGGAGGCGGTGCCGCCGCTGGTGGATGCTCTGCACGATGACGAGTCCGACATCCGCCCGGAGGCGGCGGAGGCGTTGGGGCGCATCGGCGCGGCGGGGAGCGTGCAGGCGCTGATCGAGGCGCTGGATGACGACGATCCGCGCGTGCGCACCTCAGCGGCGCTGGCGTTGGGGGAGATCGGCGGGGAGGAGGCGCGCGAGGCGCTCTACGCGCGCCTGACCGGCCCGTTCGAGAAGTCCACCTTCGCGGCCCTGGTCGATGGCGCCTCACGCACCGGGGACCTGCGCATCGTGGAGGTCGCGCTGGCGCATCTGTCCAGCTTCCGCTCGCCGGTGCTGCGCATGCAGATCATCAACGGTGTCTGTCGCGTGCTCGGCGAGCCGCGGCACTTCTACCGCCTGCTGATGGCCGATGCGCTGACGCGCGCGGGGCTCATCGACAGCATGACCGCGCGCATCGTGCGGCTGGTGCGGCGCGCCCCCGACCTCGACCACGAGGCCCGCGATGCGGCGGTGCTGCTCGCGCGCCTGTTCCGGGCGGCGCTCGCCGAGGACGAGTTCGTAGCGGCCGCCGAGCATGCGCGCAAACTCGCGACCATCGTCACCGCGTGGTCCGACGCCCCCGAGATCCCGCGCAAGGCGGCCATCGCCATCCAGGCCTACCTCGACGGCGCCGCCCCCGAGCTGCTGCCTGAGGAGGGCGCGATCTTCCTCGTGGTGTGCCTGACCTCGCTGGGGCGCTACCTCAACCCGTGAACCGCGGTGGGGCTCGGCACGCGGAAGCGCCGGGAGCCTGGTGGCTCCCGGCGCTGTGATCTCCGATGGTGGACGGGAGGGGATTCGAACCCCCGACCTCCTCCGTGCGAGGGAGGCGCTCTCCCAACTGAGCTACCCGCCCACTGGACCGCCATCTTACCGCGCCGGCCGCGCGACTGTCAAGCCGCACTTTGGCGGGGGTGTGAATCCGGAATGTCGGTATGAGCGACGGTTGAGGCGGGGCGGACGGCAACAGCCTCCTCCCCCGTCCCGATCCCGGGCGACCGCACACGACGCGGTCGCGGGCGGGATCGGTCCACCCCCTCCCTGTCGCGGCCTTCGGCCGCGAGGGCGGGAGAGGGGGAGGAGCCCGCGAAGCGGGCGGAGGGGGTGAGGAGGTCGTCCGGCTACTTCCCCCGCCACTCTACCGACAATCTGAGGACGCACCCTTCGGCGCTACCGCTACCCCTCCGCGCCCACCACGAAGGTTGTCTCGATCTCGCTGGTGGCGCCTGAGACCGAGTACGCCACCGCGCGCAGTGTGTGCTCGCCCGGCGCCAGCTTCGAGGCGTCGAAGCCGTGCGGCCGGCCGTCGGTGTCGCCGCCCAGGTAGTAGGGGTAGCGGCGCTCGGTGTTGACCGGCTCACCGTCGATGAAGAACTCCACGCGACCGATGCCCCAGCGGTCGTCGAGCGGCAGCGACACCACAATGCGTCCGGTCACAGGCCCGGCCGGCAGGCCCTCGAAGTCGCGCAGTGCCGGCGGCGCGTCGGCCCACTCGGGGTCCTCGCCGCTGGTGATCGCGCGCAGCAGCTCGAAGAACCGGCGTTTGGGCTCGGTGTTGATGCCCCACTGCACGGGCGGCGTCTGATAGCCGTCGCGGTAGTTGCTGGTCCCCTGGTCGAAGTAGCCCCAGGAGGCGTGCTCCTCCGCGCACGCGCATAGGCAGCTCACGTCGGTGTGCGCCTCGTTGAACACGATCGGCTTCGGCGCCGCCGCGAACACCGGATTGGCGTGGATCTGCGCGATCATCTCCCGGTGGCGCTCGGCGCCGCAGCCGTTGCCATGTACGAGGATGAAGTCCATGGCCCGCAGGTGCGCGTCGTCGTGCATCCCACCGCCACCAAGGCTGGTGGAGCACAGCAGCGTGAAGCCGTCACCGTAGGCCGCCCGACTGCGTGCCCGGATGCGCTCCATCAGCTCGAGTGCGCCCACGTCGCCGCCGCGGCTGCGGATGCGCGTGGCCTCGTTGGCGATCTCGATGACTACGTGCCGGTAGTTGCGCTCGGCGAGCCAGTCCACGAACTCATCGGCCATGCGCCGGATCGCGTCGGGGCTGTCGAGGTAGCGGTAGTCCATGCCAAAGTAGGCCAGCCCCACGATGACCGCCATGCGCAGCTCGGCGGCACGGTCGAGGATGCGCTCCAGCCGGGCCATGTACGCGGGCTTGAGGCCGCCCTGCGGGTCGCAGGCGGAGTTGATGTACTGATCGTAGGGGAAGGGCTTGCGGTAGATGTGCCCGCCGCCCTGCAGGTTGATGGTGAAGGCCAGCACGCCGTGCTCGCGCCATGCGGGCATGGCGGCGACGAATTCGTCGGTGTTGCGCTCAGGGTCCCACGCGCCGGTGTCGGGGTAGGCCCACAGGGCGCGCGTCTCCGGGTTCTCGTCATCGAAGATGCCCTGCACCATGCGGCTGTTGAACAGCAGCCCCTCAATGCGGTGGCCGCGGTAGCTCACGCCCTCGTACGTGGGCCGACCGTCGATCAGGAAGTCCTCGCCACGGATCTCGAGCAGGGGCCGCACCTCCTGCGCGTATGTCGGCGCCGCCAGCGCGGCGAGCAGCACTGCCGCCGAGGCCCACGCGCGCATCGTCATTCCTCCCTGACGCCGTCGAGCGTCAACCGCACCAGCATGGTGCCGCGCGCGGACAGCATGAAGCGGCCGTCGGGTGACAGGCTGGGCGCCACGGTCTGCCCGACCAGGTGATCGACCAGCACCGGATCGTGCGAGCCGTCGGCCGGCGCCGCCCAGGCGCTGAACCGTCGCGGCTCGGATCCCGGCAGCGAGAAGATCACGACCGATCCGTCGGGCGTGAAGGTCGGGCCGCGTGGCTGCTCGTCGGTGGTGCACAGGACGCGCGCTGAGGCGAAGTCGTCGGCGGGCCCGGCCAGCAGGTCATAGCCGAAGGTGCCGTCCGGCCGCTCCTCCGAGCGCCGCACGGCGAGCATGCGCGTCCCGTCCGCGCTCCACGCGGGCGAGAGGAGAACCATCCGCGCGTCGGCGGCCGTGACCGGCGTGGCATTGCCGGTGGCCGGATCGAGATCCACGATCGACCAGCCCTGCCGCGGCACGTAACTGCGCATGCCGATGTGGCCGGTGGTGGGGATCCAGGTCGCCTCACCGAGGTACTGGTCCTCCAGCAGTTGCGTGACCTCGCCCTCGCCGTCGGCCGGCACCAGTATCAGGCGGCGTATCCATTGCTGCCGCTCCTGCCCGCGCACGGTGACGGTTCTCGGGGCCGCCACCAGCGCGAGGATCTCCTGGCCGTCGGGCCGCCACGCGATCGACTGCATGTTGTCCTCGGTCGCCCACAGCAGCGTCTCGGTCGGCTCGCCCTCGGCCGGGATGACGTAGACGCCCCAGCCGCCGGGCCCGCGCCCGCGGAAGGCGATGCGTGTGCCGTCGGGCGAGTAGCAGGCGTCGAAGCCGCGATCGACCAGCTCGCGCACGCCGGTGATCACCAGCCCCGCGCGCAGCAGCCACGCGCGATCCGACCACGGCTCCAGCTCCAGGTAGCGGCGCCAGGAATCGCGGGCGGCCTCCTCCTCGCCGGCCATGGCGCGCGTGAGGCCCAGGTCGAAGTGCGCCGGGGCGCAGTCGGGGTCGATCCCGATGGCTCGCTCCAGGGCCTGCCGCGCACCTTCGAGATCACCGATCTCGCGCAGGGCCGCGCCCATCACCGCGTGGGCCGGGGCGTAGTCGGGCGCGACTGTGAGCGCGATCTCAGCCGCACTCACCACGTCGCCGGCGGCGTTAGGGTCGGGGAGCGTGGCGCGCGCGAGGCCGACGTAGGCTGCGGGCACGTCCGCCTGGAGGTGGATGACGTGCTCGAACTGCTCGCGCGCGCCGGTGTAGTCGCCGCCGGCGATCAGCGCCTGCCCGAGCAGCAGCAGCGCGTCGGGGTCGTTGGGCGCGAAGAACAGGAGCGAGCGCAGCGCGTCCTGAGCGGCCTGGTTCATCCCTGCACGCAGCGCCAGTTCGCCGCACGCGCGCAGGGCCTCGAGGTTGCCGGGCTCCTGCGCCGCCCATTCGCACGCGGCCTGCGCGGCCGCGGGCACGTCCCCACTCGCGAGCAGCGCGGCGATGCGCGCGTCCGGGGTGTCCGCGGACGCGCAGCACAGCGCGAGCAGGGCGGCCAGCGTACCGGCCGCCCCGCGCATGAGCCGGGTTCGCGCGACAGCACCCACGGTCGTTCAGGCCTGCCTCAGCGGGTTACTCGGCGCGGTAGAGGCGCACGGTCGCGACGTCCGACTCCCGGCCGTCCGCGGTGCGCCACTGCGCCTTGAGGATGTAGTAGAGCGGCTCCATGATGTTCGCCGGCAACACCGGCGCGGCCACCCACACCTGCCAGGTGCCGTCATCGTTGATCCTGTGGCGCGAGCCGGGCACGTCGCGCAGCAGCTCGTCATCGTCCTGTGCGCGCACTTCCGTGCTCACGATGATCAGGGCCCCCGGCCGTCCGGTCCCACGCACCTCGACGCGGCCCTGGATGCGGTCGCCCTCGCGCGGTGTGGTGATGGTCACGTCGGTTGTCGCCGGGACACCCGTTGCGCCCGTGGCCGTGGTGGCGCGGGCGCCGGTCGTGCCCTTGGTGGTCGTCGCCACCGGCACGCCGACCGGCACCACCGCCAGCGCCGTCTGCGTGCCGTCGCCGCCCACCAGCGCGCCGTCGGGCGTGGCCGGACACAGCCGGTAGCTGAAGCTCTCGCCGGGGGCGATCTCCACGCTCTGTGCCTGCATGAGCGGGCTGGCGGTGACCGTCGCGGGCATGGCGCGCACGAAGCCGAAGCTGCCCGGCGCGTCGCCGGTCACCTGCACGTTGTACTCAGCGTAGGGCAACAGCACGCTCATCCCGAAGGTCCCATCCGGCTCGGGAAAGATGTCCACGTCCGCGCCCGGGATTTCGTAGACGAAGGTCGCCTGGTCCTGCCAGCCTACGCGCCGGCCCATAATGTCGGTCACGAGCATGCGCACCGGCGATTGCACGGCGACCGCGGCGCTCCCCGTTACATTGGGCGGCAGGTTGGCGATGAAGCTCGCCCGATCGTCTGCGTTGGTCAGCGCCAGGTACCGGTCGCGCTGGTCCCCGGGCAGCCGGCGCAGCACCGCCATGTGGTCGGGCGGGATACTCAGCCGCGGCTGCGGGTAGCCGGTGCCGCCGGTCAGCGGGTACTGCCCCTGCCACACCGAGCTGGGGCCCACGCCGAACCAGAAGCGGTCCTCCCACGCCCGGATGGTGTAGGTCTCGGGGCGCTGGTTGGGCCATGGGTCGAGAACGGTGCCGGTCTGCCGCCAGTCGGTGCCCCTGGGATACACCACGACCGCCTGGTGGCCGCCGTAGTAGGCCTGCACGGGCCCGTAGTCGTAGTGCTCGAAGATCGCCTTCTCCTCGGGCGAGCCGTTGCGCATGGCGTCGAGCATGTCCAGCACGCGGCCCTGCCACGCCCCGCACACGTAGTTGTCGTTCACGTCGCTGAAAACCGAGTAGAGGTTGTTGAGAGTGCCGGCCGAGATGGTGCCGGTCATCCACGCGTCCATCTCCGGCCCGGTGCCCAGGCCCTTGAAGCGTGTGATGATGTGCTGCATCGCCTCCTCGGCACTCACCGGCTGCGCCTCGGCCGGGCCGCCGACCACGATGGCGAAGCTGCGCGACACCTTGCCGCTGTCTTCGTCCTGCTCGACGGTACCGCCCGGCGCCTGGCGCACGAAATGGAACTTCACCTGGCCGGTCACGCTGAGCGTGTACGTACCGGGGTTCATGGGTGCGGTCCACACCGCGCGCTCGCCGCTCTGCACGGTCGGACTCAGCGCGCCCCGTCCGCCGGTGTCCCAGGTGTAGCTCTCGTCGGTCACCGTCCACTCGCCGGTGCCGCGGAAGGTCTCGGTCTGCACGGTGTAGCTCATCCGGTCGAAGCCGTGCGCCTCGATGGTCGTGTTCGGGCCGACGTTGGCGTAGGTGTCGGGCCACATCATGTAGGCCCGGCGGCCGCCGACGAGCTTGGCGCGCAGGTTCACCGTCTGGCCGGGGGCGACCGTCGCGATGGGCTCGGTCGTCTCCGCCGGCGGGCGCGCCTGCGGCCCGGCGTCAAGCTCGGCGTTGCCCGGCGAGATCGCGATCCAGAACGGCGGCGGCTCCTCAGCCGCCCGCGCCACGATCGGCGCAAGCAGCGCCAGCACGATCAGTCCACTCACCATGCCGGATCGTGTCACTGCCTCTCCTCCTCAGATGAACCTGCGCGCGAAGGCACGCACACCGGCCCGGCAGCGCCGATGTGCGCGCCCGCGTTCGCTGAGACTTCTGCTGCGGTCAGCGGTAGACCCGAACGCTGACCGGGTCGGATACCTGGCCGCCGATCTCGTAGTACGCGTTGATGATGTAGTACAGGGGCTCGGCGATATTCGCCGGAAGCACCGGCGCCGCGATGGCGAAGTGCCAGTTGCCGTTGGCCGGCACCTCATGGCGGATGCCCGGCACCACGCGCAGCAGTTCGTCGTCATCCTGCGCGTGCACCTCGGTCTCGAGGATGAGCATGGAGCCGCCCGGGGCGGTGCCGTAGACCTCGATGCGCGGGCCGATGGTCGCGCCCTGCTGCGGGCTGGTGATGGTCAGCCGAGCGCCTGTGCCTCCGCCCGGCGAGCCCGTCCCGCCGGGCGCGGTGGCCTCGCCGCGGATCAGCAGCGTCAGGCCGACGGTGGGCAGATCGATGCGGTCGCCCATGTACTCCACGCGCTCGCCCAGCGCCTCGGCGGCGAAGCGCAGCGGGATGTAGGTGCTGCCGTTACGCACGCGCGGGGGCGCGTCAAGCTGCCTGGCCTGGCCGTTGAGCATCGCCGTGTAGGAGTTGATCTGCATGGACACGTTCAGCGCCGGAGCGGTGATGGTCACCGTGCGCGTTGACGGATGCCACCCGACCTGCGCGCCGTAGGTCTCGAAGATCCCGCGCAGCGGCACTAACAGCCGACCGTTCTCTTCGACGCGGTCGATCCACATGTACTGCTCGGCGCAGACCATCGTCGTGGTCAGCGCCACAAGCAACACAGCCAACACCCATGTCCTCATGTGCCGCACCGCCTCTCGTATGCTCTGGAGCGCTATCACCAGATGGTTTCGCCGACGCGCGCCCATGCACCTGCCCCGTGACGGAGCGCAGGTCCCGGGCACGTGCCGGCGAAATGGCGGCGCGACCTGCTATCGCCACGTGACGTGCCTCGAAGGGAGGACGGGCCCATGGCCGGGGCCCTGTTGTGGGAGCACATGACCGTCAGGGAGGTGCGCGATGCGCTCGAGTCGGGCGTGCGCACCGTGCTCGTGCCGCTGGGCGTGACCGAGCAGCACGGCTACCACCTGCCCCTGCGCACCGACTGCTACAACTGCGAGGAGATCAGCCGGCGCGCCGCCGACCGCACGGGCGTCTTCGTCGCGCCCACGCTCGCCTACACTTACTCCGGGGGGGAGCTGCCCGGAACCATCAACGTCAGCCCGCACGTAGTGACGCAGATCGTGGTCGAGATACTCCAGTCGCTGTGCCTGCAGGGCCTGCGCAACATCATCCTCGTGCTCGGCCACGGCGGCAGCGAGAACGATCGCGCCACTCAGGAGGCCGCCGAGATCTTCCTGCGCAACAACCCGCAGTACCACGACCGCAACATCGCGGTCTTCCGCTTCTGGAAGAACTCGGCGATGTGCGACCGCGCCTTCACCGAGGGCGACTTCCACTCCGGCTGGTTCGAGACCTCACTGCTGCTCTACTGGGTCCCCGACGAGGTGCGCGAGGAGTATGTGCTCGACGACCCGGAGGTCGTGCAGATGATGCGCGAGGATCAGGACGCCTACCAGCTCGCCACGAAAAACGTGGACCACGAACTCGTGGTGCCGGCCATCCGCCAGCACCCCGCCATCAAGGTGGGCGTGATGGGTGAGCCCGAGCGCGCCACCGCCGAGCTGGGGCGGCAGATCTCGGACGAAGCGGTCGCCTCGCTGGTGGAGCTGATCGAGGCCATGCGGGGCGGGGGAGAAGGCTGATCACCTGACCGGCCCAGTGTACACGCAGGCGGCGCGGCCTGTGGGGCCGCGCCGCCTGCGCTTCGTTGCCGTGATGCGCTACTGGACCTCGATCTTCTTGCCGCCCTCTTCGGGCTTCTCGGCCTTCTTCGCGCGGATCTCCAGCACGCCGTCGGCGAGCTTCGCGGAGACCTGCTCCTCGTCCACGTCCGCGGGGAGAGGCAGTCGCCGCGCCCACGTGCCGTAGCGCAGCTCGCGGCGGAAGTAGCCCTCCTCATCCACGGTCTCCTCGCGGCGGGTCTCGGCGCGGATCATGACGCTGTTGTCCTGGACGCTCACATCGACATCCTCGCGCTTCACCCCAGGAAGCTGCGCCTTGACCACGACCTCGTCGCCCTCCTCGAAGATGTCCACGGCGGGGCCGTACTCCGCGTCCTCCGGAAGCTCGGCCGTGGGCCATGCCATCATCCGGTCGAGTTCGTCGAAGATGTCGTGCATGCGCATCAGCGGCCTGCTCAGCATCGGTTGACGTCGCCAGCGAATTAGAGACATCGAGATCCCTCCACAAGAGAGTATTCGACGCTTCCGTGCCTCAGTATAGCATATCACACCGAAGATGTAAAGGCATTGATAGCAATACTATCAAGAAATCTGCGCGGCGCGATATATGGCCCTGGTGGGAGGGCCTGGACGCTCACCGGGCGAAGCTGCACGGGCCGACCGGGCCATTTGCCGCCCATGGAGGTCACCATGAATCCCGAGGCCATGCTCGACCGCGTCACCACGGCCCTGAGGCGTCTCATCGACACCGCTGAGCCCTGGGAGGGCCTGTTCCCGTCGATGCTTGACCTGGAGGGACGCGCCATGCTGCGCGAGCAGCCGCCCGCTATCCCCGGTCAGCGCGACGGCGACCGCGCCTTCCTCGGCGGCAACCTGATGCACGATCACGTCGTCCTGCGGCTGATGTATGACCTCGACGCCGCCGGCCTGGCGAACGGCTGCGCGGCCGCCGCGGATCGCTACCTCGAGCGCTTCGCGACACACTGCACGGAGACCGTCAGCGGCCTGTTCCCGTGGGGTGAGCACTCGTTCTGGCAGCTCGTGGATGATCGCGTCGGCTCCGGCCATCGGCCGGAGGAGCCCGACCACGCCATCCACGACCACCTCCGCCAGGCGCCGCTGTGGCTGTGGGAGCGGCTGTGGCGGATCAACCCCGCCTGTGTCGAGCGCTTCGCCGAGGGCCTCGACAACCATTGGACGCAGGGCGAGCCGCGCGAGTACATCAGGCACGCCTTCATCGGCCGGCGCGAGCGACACCCGCGCGGCGCTCGTTCATGCGACTTCCCCCGCCACGGCGGCTTCTACATCCTCGACTGGGCCTTCGCCTGGACGCACACCGGACGCGACGACTTCCGCGGCCAGATCGACCTGATGCTCGACTACTGGTGGGACCGACGCTTTGATGATGGCGCGCTGCTGGTGGAGAGCCGCTCGTCGGATGACGCGACCGCTTTCACGGGCATCGTGGCTCCCTCACAATCGCAGTCTCTGGCTGCGAGTCTGCTGGACACAGCCGGCCACATCGGAGATAATGACAGTACTCTCGCGGCCACCATGCGGGAGCGGGCGCAGGTATACCTGGACGGCTTCCTGGCCGCGCCGCATCGGCCGGAGGAGCATCTATACGTCAGCACCTTCGACCTCGCGACGCGGGAGGCGCACCGGCCGATGGCCGCGTGGGGCAGCGTCTACGGGTCGAGTGCGGCCGGGGGGCCGGCATTGCTCTGTGTCGCGGCCTCGCGACACACCGGCGACCGGCGGCTGCTGTCATGGGCGGAATCAGTGGGCGCATGGTACCTGGCGGAGCCGTTCCCGAGCGATGTGGTGGTGCCGGCGTGTGATGCCGGGCTGGCGCTGGAGCTGTTCGCGGCGCTGCACGAGGAGACCGGGGAACGACGGTGGCTCGACCAGGGGCTGGAGCGCGCCGCTGAGTTGGCCGATATCTACCTCGACCGGCCTCTGCCGCGTGGGGCGGCGGGGATCGGCTGGTACGAGTCGCAGATGGGGCCGGGCTACCTGCTCCACGGCCTGGCCCGGATGGGGTTGCTGGTCATGGGGGCCGAGCCCTGTCCGGTCGCGGCCGACTTCACGTCACGCTGACCCGGCCGGCGCCCCTCCCGCAGGAGCCGGGCATACGGTGCCGAATCTCTTACGTAATGATGAAACAAAAGGGGGCGTCTGGGTGTCTACTAGGACACGAGCGGGGGGAAAGGTCGTGACGTCGCCATAGAGCAGGGAGCAACGGCGACACATCGAGCAATTCAATGCGTATCCACAGGCTCTGCACAACCCTGATCGCGGTCGCTGTCGTGCTCCTCAGCGGAGCTACGGGCTGGGGCCAGGACGGCAGCAGCCGCGGGTTCTTCCTCGAGAGCATCGCTCCGGAGAGCATCACTCCGCAGGGCAGCGATGGCCGCGCCGTCGTGCCTGAGCCCGACGAGTACGAGATCGATCTGCGCCTGCCCTCCGGTCTGAGCCTGAGCCGCTCCTTCCAGCGCAGTGAGGTGGAGCGACAGGACACGTGGTTCGACACGGGCATCGCGGAGGTCGGCCGCACCGGCGCCACGCTGGCGCTGGGCTCGCGCACCTCGATGAGCTTCACCCGTGACGAGCGGCGCGTCACGGACGTGTTCGCCGACATGCTCGAGGAGCACACCACCACGGGCATGCAGTTCCAGCAGGGCTTCGGCGGCGGCGCCAGCACGGGCACGCTGACCCTGTCGCGCGCGCTGCAGGTGGACCGCGCGCCCGGCCAGGACGAGTTGCGCACGCTTACCCAGTCCGCGGGACTCGACACCGGCCTGTGGGACGGCGCGCATGTCTCGGCTGCGTTCAGTCAGCGCGAATCCGAGGAGTCGGCCTACCGTCTGCAGGAGACCGGCTACCGGGCCGACCTGTCCATGGCGCTGTCGGGCGGTGAGGGCACTGCGCACTACGAGTTCCTGGACCGGCTCGCCGAGGCCAACAGCTACCAGCAGCGGCAGATCGACCTCGTGGCGCCGTTCGCGGTGCCTGGTGGCACGCTGAGCGCGGAGCATCACCTGCGCGAGCAGATCACCAACGGCAGCAGCAAGACCGTGCGGCGGAGCAGCTTCGCGGTGCCGCTTGACTTGGTGTGGCGGGGCGCGACTGCCAGCTACACCGAGGAGGCCAAGCTTACCAACGGCAGCGGCGACAAGAAGAACGTGCTCACCATCGCGGCGCCCTTCAGCCTGCTGGGCCACGATGCCACGCTCGAGCACATCGCCACCGAGACCATCCGCGGTGAGGCCTGGCAGGACCAGCGGATCGTGCGCCTGTCGGCGCAGTTCGCGGGCAGTCCGGGCATAATCGAGCGCAC
This sequence comes from Candidatus Zipacnadia bacterium, assembly GCA_029820295.1. Taxonomy (GTDB): domain Bacteria; phylum Armatimonadota; class Zipacnadia; order Zipacnadales; family UBA5352; genus JALGVA01. Next base: position 15,242 of record JALGVA010000059.1, on the reverse strand, counting down.
CGAGACCGTGACGCCATCGGGCGACGACGTGCGGCGCGCGGTGCGGCTGCGCGTCCAGAGCCCGTCCATCCACCTGGCGGAGGCCATGAGCCTGTCGGCCAGCCAGGTGCGCGACGAGGTCAACGGCGACGAGACGTCGCGCGTGTCGCGCATCGGGTTGAACCTCAGGCCGCTGCAGCCGCTCGACGTGCAGGCCGGCCTGACCATGGCGGAGGCGCCGGGGCGCGAGCAGCTCGAGACCCGCGACGTGCGGACCGTGCTCACGCTCTCGAGCAGCGCGCGCCTGCGCGGCAGCATCACCGAGCAGGAGCGCGTGGACGGCTCGCCCGCCATCCTCCGGCACCTCGAGCTGCAGCGCGACGCCGGCAGTCCCACTGACGTGAACGTGCGCGTGGGCTACACCTCGTACGGCGCGCAGCACGAAGAGGAGGAGACGGCCCTGCTGGCGCAGGTCGTGGTGGGCGAGGATGCCTCGCTGGGTCTCAACGCTACGTACACCGAGTACGACGAAAAGAAGCTGGAGCCGTTGGCCGAGCCCACGACGACCGTGGAGGTGCGGGCAGGGGATCCCGCGCGGCTGGGCGTGCGTGCCGCCTTCTCCGAGCAGGCGAGCCGTGTGCAGCCTGAGCGCGCCCTCGGGCTGGCCATGGGCGTGTTCGGCGGCTCACTGCGCTTCGACTTCATCAACAACCCGCTCGACCCGCGGGGTCGCGAGGTCATGCTCTCGGACGTCTATGACGTCAGCTTCCGCCGGACCGTCTTCGGTGACGTAGGCATGGACCTGGGCTACCGCTACTTCCTGCCCGACGGCGACCCGGGGGCCGAGCACTTCTTCAAGCTGCAGCTTGACGGCGGCGAGGTCGAACGCGGTGGGACCGTCGCGCTGTCCTACCTGTCCGGGCACTTCGTGCCCTACCCGCGCTCGGGCAATCCGCCCGCGTCGCTGCTCGACCTGAGCTACGAGAAGCGCTGGCCCGGCGACGAGGGTCGGCTGACGCTCACGCTCTCGCGCCAGGAGGCGCCGACCATGAGTGTGGGCATCGATGACAGCATCGAGGGGGAAGTCAGGTACCAGACGCTCTTCTGATTGCCCCGATCACGACACCAGTGCGGGCCCGCTCCGCGCGAGCGGGCCCGCTTGATTCCCCCGTGTGCAGGCCACGCCGGTGATGTCCGCCCGCCTTGCAGGAATCCCGCCGGCGGCCCGCGCATAGTACCGCCGCGGGGACTACGCCGAGGAGGTCGCCAGTGGAGCTGCAGTTGCGCGACAAGATCGACGATCAGTACACGGTGCTGGAGAAGTACCGTGGCGGCATGAGCGTCGTGTACATCGTCCTCGACGACTTCTCGCACAAGCGCTTCGCGGTCAAGACCGTCAAGGAGGAGATGCTCGAGGACCGCACCGCCGTGGACCGCTTCGCCCAGGAGGCGCGCACGTGGATGAACCTGGGCCGCCACGAGCACATCGTCGAGGCCATCATCTACCGCGAGATCAAGGGCCAGCCCTTCCTCTTCCTCGAGTACGTGGACGGCGTGAGCCTGAGCAACCTGATCGACACCGAGGACACGATCTATCCCCCACAGCTCCTGCACTACGCGCTGCAGGCATGTGAGGGCATGGAGTACGTGCACTCGGCTGAGGTCGGGCCGGGCGACAGCGGCGTCATCCACCGCGACCTCAAGCCCGCCAACATCATGATCGACCGCCGTGGCCAGGTGAAGATCACCGACTTCGGCCTCGCCAAGGTCTACGGCGTCTCCACCCGCCTCACCGACGCCGGCATCGGCCTGGGCACTTACGTCTACATGCCCCCCGAGCAGTTCCTCGACGCTGCCTCGGCGGACCGAGCCTCGGACATCTACTCGTTCGGCGTGGTGCTCTACCGGGCGCTCACCGGCGAGTACCCGGCCCGCGGCGACAGTGTGGGCAAGCTCGTGCACGCCATCCTCGAGGACACCCCGGTGCCACCGCGCGAGCTGTGCCCCGAGATGCCGGTGGCGCTGGAGAGCATCGTGCTCGACTGCCTGGCGAAGAAGCGCGTCGACCGCCCGTCGAGCTTCGCCTGCCTGCACGAGGCGCTGGCGGAGGTCGTCGGCGATGTCGAGGCGGCGTACGCGACCGACGACCTGCTGATATGCCGCGCATGCGGCTACCGCACGACCTGGAAGTACACCTCGTGCCCGATCTGCGCCGCCGCCATGGTGCCCGGCTGGATGGCCGACGAGCCGTCCCCCGCCGACGTCGCGGCGGGTGGGGTGGTGGAACGGGTCGAGGCCACGGCCGAGCGTACGCCCGAGCAGGTCGAGCAGGCCGAGGACCTCCACCGCCGCGCGGTCGCGCTCCACCAGGAGGGGGAGCTGCGTCAGGCTCTCGACCTGCTCCGGCAGGCGACCGACCTGAACCCGAACTACGACGAGGCGCGCGCGCTGCTGGACGAGGTGGCGCTGGAGCTGGCGCGCAGCCGCGCCAACCGCCGCCAGGCCGCCTACAACTGGCCCATGCTGCGCGGGAACATCACGCGTTCGGGGTACACGCCCGAGGTGGTGATCCCGCCGCTGGTGCGCCGCTGGCAGGTCGAGATCGGCTCGTGGGTGCTCAGCTCGCCCAGCGTGGCCAACGGCGTGGTCTACGTGGGCGCGCGCAACGAGCGCGACGGGCATGTCGGGCGACTGGTGGCGCTCAGTGCCCGCCGCGGCGAGATCATCTGGCAGATCGGGACCAACTACGAGATCAACACCGGCCCGGCGGTGGTGCGCGGCCAGCGCCTCTACGTCGGCTCCCATCGGCAGCTCCTGTGCCTCAACGCGACCAGTGGGGAGCGCGTCTGGGGCCTGCCCACCGACGACCTGGTCGAGACCAGCCCGGGGGTGGTCGGCTCGATGCTCTACTTCGCCGACGCCGCCGGGACCGTCTACGCCCTCGCCCTCGACCAGCAGCGCGTTGCCTGGCGCACCCCCACCGGCATGCCCATATTCTCCTCGCCGAGCGTCTGGGAGGGCGCGCTCTACATCGGCTCCACCGACTACATGGCCCGGCGGCTTGACGCCCGGACCGGCGAGATCGAGTGGGAGTTCCCCACCGGCGGCGAGGTGCTGACCACGCCCGCCTACGCCGGGGGCGCGGTCTTCGTGGGGTCCTGCGACCACCGGCTCTACTGCCTTGATGCGGCGACCGGCGCCAAGCGTTGGGAGTTCCAGACCGGGGGCGAGATTCACAGCTCGCCGGCGGTCGCCGGGAACACCGTCGTCTTCGGCTCGCGCGACGGACGTGTCTACGCCGTGGATGTGAGCAGCGGGAAGCGCCGCTGGCACTTCGACGCCGGCGATTGGGTGAACTCCTCGCCGGCCATCAGTGGCGGCGTGGTCTACTGCGGCTCCCACGACCGCAGGCTCTACGCGCTGGAGATCGACAGCGGCGTCTGCCTGTGGGAGTTCGAGACCGGCGGCGAGGTCGCATCCTCACCGGCGGTCTCGCAGCAGTCGGTCTACGTCGGCAGCAACGACGGCTCGGTGTACTGCTTCCGCGCGCGGCAGTAGCGGGGCGCGATGCGCGCTCAGGACGCTGGCCCGTCCGCCGCCGGGTAGATCATGCAGTCGCGGAAGATCACCCGGCAGCCGTCGCAGCCCAGCCCGACCTGTCCGCCCCCGAGCGGGTCGGGGTCCTGCCAGCGCAGCGCCTCGATGCCGTTGAAGGTGAGCGTCAGCACCCCGCCCGCGTTCTGCGCGCGCAGCCGCACCGCCCGGGGTGTGTTGCAGTGCCCGCCCATCACGATGCGGAAGCGCGGGTTGTCGCTCGACGCCACCTCGACGCCGTTGCGCAGCAGCACCGTGCGCCGCCCGCCGTCGGCGCCCACCACGAAGGCGTATCCCGCGTCGGGCGTCTCCGGGTCGGCGCACAGCGCGATGCGCACGTCGTGGTAGGGGTAGTGCCGGTGGTCGCCATCCGCGAAGCCGTCGGTGTACTCGGCGGCGGAGACGTCCACCGCCACGTCCGCCGGCAGCGGGCGACGGTTCCACGTGCGCGCAGGCTCCTCACGCCCGTCCGCCGTGATCCAGTAGTCCCACAAGATGCACGCCATCCCGGTGTGATCGGTCCACTCGCCCGAACGCGGCTGCCAGTCGGGCTCCACGCGGTTGAATTTGTACGCCAGCGCGCTGTCGCTGGCCAGCACGATCTCGCGGAACTGCGCCTCGCCGCCGGCGATGCTCACCTCGGCATAGCCGTCGGGCAGCGCATCGGGGTCGCGCCAGGCGTAGACCGTGCGCATCTGGCCGAACTCGCGCGCACCGATGACGATCCAGTCGCCATCGCGCCGGATCTCCCCCGGGCCGGCAGTGCCCTCGCCGCCCTCCTCGCTCTCATGGACCACCTCGCCCCGACGCAGGAAGCGGAAGCCGCTGTGCGATGCGTTGAACTCGACCTCGTATCCCGGCTCGTCGCCTGCACAGATGCCGAGCGTGACCGGGACCCCGGCGCTGTCCCCGGCGTCCACGATCAGCCGCGGCTCGCCGGGCGTGATCTCGTGAAAGCGCACGGTCGCCCGGCCGTCATCGCCGCGGGACCGGGCGACGATGCGCGGGCCGGCCTCGGTCGTCTGCGCCCGCCACGTGCCCGCGCGCGGCCGCCACAGGTTGGGGATGGGGCGGATGAACTGCTTCTCCTCCAGCGCCGGCATGGCCGCGTTGCTGCCGTCGGCGATGGAGATGATCGCCTGCGGCTCGTCGGTCAGCTCGCGGCAGGCAAGACCGGCGAAGCTCGCACGCCCGCCCTGCAGGTAGACGCCGGCGCGGCCCTGCCTCGGCCACGTCACGAAGCGCTCATCCAGCACCTGTCCGTCGAGCAGGCAGGCCACGCGCCCGCCGATCATGCGCAGCGTCATGCGCCCGGAGGCGGCCGGCGCCGGCCCACCCGCGAGCTTCGTGGTCTCTGAGTCGACCACGCAGTGAAGCTGCCAGGTCGGCTGCGCCGCGGCCCTGATGGTGAAGATCAGCGCGGTCTTCGGCTCGTCGGCCCTGTGTGCCGCGACGAGGCCGACCACGGCGTCGCGTGTCGCGCCGACTTCCGCCGAGACCTCGCAGTCCCGGTAGTTCCCGGGGAGCGCCGCGACCTCCGAGCCGCTCACATGGCCCTGCAGCGAACCGTTACCGATCTCCCAGGCGCCCTCCTGGAACACCAGCGCCTCGGCTGCGGCGGCGGCGCGAGGGACGTACGTGGCCTGGTAGGGACGCAGCGCGATGTCATCGAACTGCGCCTCGGGCGCGTCGCTCGCCCACAGGCCGACGCGCCCGGTCAGAGCGGGGGAGAGGTCCGCCTCGGCGATGAGCGCATCATTGACGAAGCAGCGCACATGTCCGGTCGAGACCTCCGCGCGCAGGCGATACCACCACTCGGGTCGCAGCGCGACCGGGCCCTCCGCGAGCACGGAGCGCTCGCCCGCGCGCATCTGCACGATCCGCCCCGTGCCGTCGCCCACCTCGAAGGTGCAGAAGTCGTCCGGCCCGGCCACGTGGAAGGCGAGCCCGCCGGTGCCCGCGGGCAGCCGTACCGTCGCCTCCTGCCGGTAGCTGTCCCAGAAGTCGTAGCCGGTCGCGGTCAGGCAGTCGCCCTCGCCCGGCTGATACCACGACGCGCCGATGGGCCGGTTGTCGCGCTCCTGCAGCGGGTCCCAGTACACGCCGACCTGCCACTCGCCGGCCAGCGTCTCCCAGCGCCCGGGCACGTCCTCGACCTGGAAGAAGTCTTCGTCGAAGGTGATGTCGCCGAGCGGCTGCGCGAACAGGTCGCCGACGGTCGCGCCGCGCTCCGCCCATGTGCCCGCCCGCCCGTCGAGCGGCTCCTCGGTCAGGCAGTGCAGCAGCGTCACGTCGTCGATGCTCACGATCAGGGCCCCGCCGCGCCGGCGGATGGTCAGCTCCCGCGCCTCAGTGCCGGGCGACAGGCCCTGCGACGAGCGCGCGACCTGCGCCGCGCCCTGCGGTGTGAGGCGCTCGAGGCTCGTGGCCGCCGGCGTAATGCGCAGCAGCCGGCAGTCATCCGGCGCCTGCCAGCCCAGCGCCACCGCGATCTCGGCGTCGGCCGTCGCCTGCTGCACCGGCAGCCAGATGATGAACTCCGGCGAGGTGATCTGCTCCGGCACGCGCTCGACCGGCACGTCGGCCAGCGTGGGCAGGCCGATGAGGGCAGTCAGCACAAGCGCGGCGGCGTGGCGTCGGCTCATGGGGGGAGCTCCTGACTTGCGTACGGTAATGCGTCCGCGCGCTCGGCCGCGCGTCATCGTACGAAACACCCGCCCACCCGTCCGGTTCCCTGCTCAGCCGCCCGGCCGGATCAGGACCTTCAGCGAATCGGCCTCCCGGGCGCGGGCCATCGCGGCCGGGGCCTCGGGCAACGGGAACTCGTCGGAGATGATCGCGTCCGCATCGATGCGCCCGCCCTCCAGCAGCGCCACTGAGCGCTCGTCCATGAACGGGCCCGTATACGCACCTGCGATCGTGATCTCGTCGCGGAAGATGCGCCGCGGGTGGATGGGCACCGCGACCTCCTGCTCGCACACGCCGAAGAGCAGCGCCCTGCCGCCCGGCCCGACGAGGTCGATCGCCAGCGCCGCCGTCTCGCCCCGGCCCACCGCCTCGATCGCCAGGTCCGCCGGACCGCCCAGCGCGTCAATGATGTTCGCACGTGCATCGCCCGCCGCCGGATCGACCGTGGCGTCGGCGCCGAGGCGGTCGGCCAGCGCGCGTTTGCCGGCATCGGGCTCGGAGACCACCATGCGACCCGCGCCGCCCAGGCGCACGAGCTGGGTCATGAGCAGGCCGATGGTGCCGCCGCCGAGGATGGCCACGCGGTCGCCCGGCTCGGGGCCGAGCATCTCCAGCCCGTGCAGGCAACACGACAGCGGCTCCATGACCGCCGCCGCGCGCAGCGGCAGGTCATCCGGCAGCGGCACGCACAACTCGGCGGGCAGCGCGCACAGCTCGGCGAAGCCGCCGGGCCGCGTCACGCCCACCGCCTGCGCGTGCTCGCACAGGTGGATCAGCCCGCGCCGGCACGGGCGGCAGGCGCGGCAGGGGATGTTCGGATTGACCGCGACGCGGTCCGCCGGCTCGACGCAGGTCACGCCCTCGCCCACCGCGCGCACCACGCCGGAGATCTCGTGGCCTGGGATGGCCGGGTAGTCGGCCTGGTAGGTCCCGTCCATGATGTGCTGGTCGGTGCCGCAGATCCCGCAGGCCACGACCTCGACCAGCGCTTCGCCGGGTCCGGGCACGGGATCGGCGACCTCTCGGACCTCGATGCGACCGGGCTCGGGGACGACCGCCGCCAGCATCACGCACCTCCGTGGTGAGATTGCGTTGCGCAGGGGTTCGCTGCTGCGGGCTCACGCACCTGTCGCCGCCGGACGCTACCGGGTCAGCGACAGGCCGATCATCATGCGTGCGCGGCCGCCGTCGTCGGCCAGGGCCTCGACCTCGACCAGGTAGCGGCCCGAAGGGCAGGCGCTGCCGCGCAGATCGCGCCCGTCCCACGGGATGAGGACGCTGCGTTCCTGCGCGCTCGCGCTCAGCTCGCGCACCTGCCGCCCGGCGATGTTGCGCACGATCGCGCGCACCTGCGCCGGGCGTGACAGTGCGACCGAGATGGTAGCGCCCGTGCCCGCCGGGGTCGCCAGCGCGCTCATGATGGCGAGCTGCGGTTGCAGCTCTGACGCCAGCGCGGGCGGGGCCGCCGCCGGCCGGGCGTTCAGGTAGGGCGTGAAGTTGACCGGGCCGAGGCTCGGGTCGTCGGCGTGGTCCAGGATCTGCCGCGCGATCCGCGCCTGGTCGGTGGTGCCCCACCAGTTGCGCTGGGCGACCACGGCGTGCGCGGCCTGGTTGGCGAGGTCGTAGAGGCCGTTGCCGAAGATGGCGTTGCGGCCGGGGTTGTCGGCCGGGCCGGCGCTGCTGCCCAGCGCGGGCTGTGCATCGCTGAAGATGGCGATGCCCCAGCGGCCGTTGCGGGTGATCTCGCAGCCGCTGATGATCGGCTTCGCCGACGCGCCCATGCGGATGCCGTCCTCGAGGCAGTCGGTGAACTGCGCGTCCACGAAGCGGATGTAGCCCGGCGAGCGCACGACCACGCCGCTCTCGGCGTGGCTCACCGCGGTGTTCACCAGGCGGCCGCTGCTGTTGAGGATGAATTCGATGCCCGACCAGTCGCCGGGCGCAGGTGGCGACTGCGCCGAGCCGAAGGTCACCGGGTGGGCCGGCTCGCCGTGGGCCACGAACACACCGGCGACGCTGATGCCCCCGCCCACCACCTGCACGCCGGGGCGCAGCGACAGCCGCGCCGGTGAGCCGATGCGCAGGTGCGTTCCGTTGGGGTCGGCGCTGAGGTCGTAGGGCACGCCCTGCGGCAGCCAGGCGTCATCGTCGAGGATGTCGGGATGCGAGCCGCACAGTACGCCGATGCGCTGCACGGCGTTGGCGGCGAAGCTGTTGCCATCGCGCAGCGCCTCCACCGCAGTCGCCGCCATGCGCGCCGGCCATCCGCCGCAGCCGACGATGCGCGTGGTGCGCACCTTGCCGGTCGAAGCCGGCTGGGGCATGTGCAGGCCGGTGCCGCCGCACGAATCGATGGTGCATCCCGCCAGGTCCACGTGCGCCTCGCCGCCCGCGAAGATGCCGTCCTCCCGGCAGTCGCGCAGCACCGCGTCGCGCATGTACAGTCGGGCGTCATCCACGGACAGGCCGGTGCGGGCGAAGCCGATGGTCGCGGCGGTGATCCGCGCCAGCGCCCCCGGCTCCAGCTTGATGCCCAGCCAGTCGCCCGGCTGCGCGTCGCCGCGGGGCTGGATGACCACGCGCGCGTCGGGCAGCCCGTCCACCAGCAGGCGCCCGTGCGCCACGATGCCCTGCGGGGCGTAGATACGCATGCCCGACTTGATGCGCAGCGTGCCGCCGGGCGCGATGGTTAACTCGTCGTTGGGCGAGCCCACGGTGAGGTCGAGGGGCAGGTCCTGGTCGGCCCAGCAGTCGGTGTCCTCGATGTCGTCGGCGGCCGCGCAATCAACGCCGATCGCCTGCACGCCGTTATGCTCGAAAACGTTGCCGCGCCGCAGCATCTCGAGGCAGGTGGCCTTGACCCGGACCGGGTGCTGGCCGCTGCCCACGAAGCGCGAGTAGATGATCGCGCCCTGGGGTTGGCTGGTCTGAAGCTGCAGCCCGTAGCGGCCGTTGTTCTGGAAGCGGCAGTACGCGGCCTTGACGAAGCTGTCGCCCCAGACGTACATGCCGTCACGTGCGGCCAGGCGCAGGTCGCAGTTGTAGAGCCGCACGTCCGCCGAGTCGGCCATGATGTTGTCGGCGGCGTTGCGGAAGGTCACCCGCTGGAACGTGCCCGTGCTGCCGGCTGTGAAGTACAGGCCGCGCCACGTGCCGACCGAGGTGTTGTCGGTGGCGCGGAAGACGATGCGCGTGCCCATGGGCGACATCGCCGTGAGCGTGCCTGACACGGTCAGGCGGAAGTCGCCGCGCGCGATGATGCGCACATCGGGCTCCACCGTCACAGTCACACCGGGATCGATGAGCACGTGCGACTGCAGCTCCCACGGCGACCCGGCCTGCGTGAGGACGGTGTCGGAGGTGATGCGCTCGGGAAGGACGGCGGCCTGCAGTGGGGCGACCGGGGCGGTCATCAGGAGGACGGCGGCGATCGCGCCGGAGCCCGCGATGTGACGACGGCGGCCGGTGATCATCGGCTCCCACCCTTACGTGTGGCTGTGTCGCGGGTGTGCGCAGGTTCGCCACGCGTCCGCCCATCCCTCCGCATGCGACGGAAGGAGCGGTAGTGGCGTGCGGCGAAGCACCTGACGCACCATCCTCGCGCGTGAAGACACCGAAGGGACGGGGCGCCGTGGATCACGAAACCGTGCTGCACCACCTCGAGGAACTGGCGAAACGCCTGGGCATCGAGGTGCGCTATGAGGCGGCCGCCGGGCGGGTGGGGAAAGCGATGCTGCGCGGGAAGAAGATCGCGGTGGTGGACGCCTCGCTGCGCGTCGTGGACCGCGTGGCGGCGCTGGCGAGCCTGCTGGCCGACGAGGAGATCAACGGCGTCTATCTGCCGCCCGCGGTGCGCAGCCGCATCGACGACGCCACGCCGTGGAGCCCGGACGAGAACGACGGCGGCGCCGACGTGGAGGCCGAAGCCGAGTACTGAACTGCGTTGACGCCCCCTTCAGCGCGCGTCCTCACCCACGAAGCACACCTCGGCCTCAAGCACGATCCCGAAGCGCTCCACCACCAGCTCGCGCGCGGACTCGATGAGTCGGATGACGTCGGAGGCGGTGGCGCCCCCGAGGTTGACCACGAAGTTGGCGTGCTTGGTCGAGACCGCCGCGCGGCCCACGCGCATGCCCTTGGCCCCGGACTCCTCGAGCAGCCGCCCCGCGTAGTCGCCATCGGGGCGTTTGAACACCGAACCCGCGCTGGGGCTGCACACCGGCTGCTTGGCGCACCGCAGTGAGATGATGTCGCACAACGTGCAGTGTATCTGCGCCGGGTCGCCCTCGGCGAGGTGCAGGCACGCGCGCAGCACCGCCAGCCCGCTGTCGCGCAACGTGCTGCGGCGGTAGTCGAAGTCCATTTCATCGCGCGGCAGGCGCTCGAGGTCGCCGTCGGGAGTGATGACCTCGACCCACGTGGTGACGTTGCCGATCTCACCGCCGTAGGCGCCCGCGTTCATGATCAGGGCACCGCCCAGCGTACCCGGGATGCCCGCCCCGAACTCCAGCCCCGACAGCCCGCGCTGCGCCGCCTGGAAGCACACCGCGGCAAGCGAGGCGCCGGCCTCCACGATCACCGCCGGGCCGTCGGTCACGATCTCGCTCAGCCCGCCGGCCATGCGCACGACCAGCCCGCGCACCCCACCGTCGCGCACGATGATGTTCGTGCCGTTGCCCAGGTAGAGCGGCTCGACCCCGAGCCGCCGGACGACCGCGATGGCGTCGCGCAGCGCGTCGGGCGTGTGCGGGATGGCCAGCAGGTCGGCGGGGCCGCCGATCCCGAATGACGTGTGGCGCGACAGCGGCTCGTCCTCCCGCACCTCGAGGCCGGGGATGCTCGCCAGCCGTCGCGCCAACTCATCGGTCACATCGATGCTCTCTGTCGTCATGCCTCACTGCTCCGATGGCCGTGTCCTGTCGCGGCCGTGTCAGCTCTCGTCCTCCGCCTCCTCGTCCTCAGCGGGTTCCTCCTCAGCGGGTTCCTCCTCAGCGGGCTCCTCTTCGGCGGGCTCCTCCTCCGCCTCCTCCTCGGGCAGATGCTCGGGGAGAGGCGTCGCGGCCGCGGGCACGACGTCTGTCGGCTCGTCATCGCCCCCCGCCGGGGCCTCCTCGCCCGCCTCCTCCTCGTCTTCGTGGTGCAGAGCCTCGCGCGCTTCCTCCGCAACCGTGTCGGCCTTCTCGCGCATCTCCCTCGCGACCTCGCCCGCCTTCTTGCGGGCCACCTCGGCCTTCTCGGCAGCGGCCTTGCGCGCCTCCTCCGCCTGGGCCTTCAGGCGCTCGCCGCCCTCGTGGATGATCTTCTCGGAGCGCTCGGCCACGTGGTCGTAGCGGGTGCGCAGGCGCGCCGCGAGGCTGCGCAGCGCCCCGCGCAGGCCGCCGGCCTGCTGCAGCCGCCGTGCCACCACCTCGTGCGGCACGATGATCGTGTCCTCGCCGTGCACGATGCCCTCCACCACCGGCAGCGTCAGCGCGCCCTCAGTCACGTCCTTGAGCGGGCCCGCCGAGATGGAGAAGCGCAGGATGCGGCCCGAGCCCTCATCGATCTGCACCGGCCCGAGTTCGCCCAGTTGCGCCCCCCGGCTGGTGATGACCGCCGGTGGCTCTCCCAGCACGCGGCGGCCCTCCGCCAGCGCCTCCCCGGCCTCCTCACGGCTCTTCACCATGTCGCTGGAGGAGATCATCAGCGCGTCCGGCCCGACGACGTCGATGTCGTCGGCCAGCACCACGCTCGGTTCGGGCGTCTTCGCCAGCGTCACCGCCACCAGCCTGCCCGCGGCCAGGTCCACCAGCACGTCGGACACCGTGCCCAACCTCTTGCCCTCTCCGGTCGCGATGACCTGTAGACCAATCAGGCTGCTCAGCTCACGCATCGCCCGGCCTCCTCTCAGGTTCCCCCGCTACGACGGCTCAGGTTGATCGGGATCGGGAGTTGTCGGATCGTCCAGGTGCTGGAGTAATTTCGCGGTCCACGCCCGCAAGCCCTCTCCGTGCTCGGCATCGGTCAGCATGGTGCGCACGAAGGCGCGCGTGTAGCTGGTCACGTTGCCCACGTCCAGGCGCATCTCGCCCGCCTGCAGCGGCACCGCCAGCACCCGGTGCCCGTCGGCGATCATTGCCCGCACGGCGTCGGTGAGTTGAATCTCTGCGCCGTGGCCGGGTTCAAGACCGCGCAGGTAGTCGAAGAGCGTGGGGGAGAAGACGTAGCGCGCGCACACCGCCAGGCGGCTGGGCGCGGCCTCGGGGCCCGGCTTCTCGACGATGTCGGCCATCGCCAGGGCGTGGGCGCCGACGTCGGCGCCGGGTTTCACGATGCCGTAGCGGCCGGTCGCCTCGAGGCTCACGCGCTGCACCAGGATCGAGGCCGCGGCATCCGCCTCGATGTGCGCCGCGAGCATGCGCCGCACCGGCCCCGAGGGCTCCGCGCCGACGATGACGCAGTCGCCCAGCGCCACCAGGAAGTGCTCCTCGCCCGCGAACTGCTCGCCGCAGGCGATGGCGTCGCCCAGCCCGCGCGGCGCGCCCTGGCGGGTGGCGTAGAAGCGGACGCGGGAGCGATCGAGCAACGAAGAGAGGGCGTCCGAGGCATCCGGGTCGGTGGCTGCGCCGCCGGGGTCGAAGTGATCTTCGATGGCGCGCTTGCCCGCACCGGTGATGATGAGGATGTCGGTCGCGCCCGCCCCGGCCAGCTCCTCGGCCACGCTCTGGATGACCGGCCGGGCGCCGAGCGGCAGCATCTCCTTGGGCACCGACCTGGTGATGGGGCGCAGTCGCGTGCCCAGTCCGCCCGCAGGCACCACAGCCTTGGTGATCCGCACGTGCGCAACACTCCGGAGAGGCGCATGCCGTAGCGGCGTCGCCCCCGCGCGACCAACCGCCGGGGGGAAGTGCCCACCGCCCCGCGCCAGGGGCTTGGCATAGTAGCGGCCGAACGGTCAGGGCCACGGGATAGAAGTGGAGCCGACGGCGAGACTCGAACTCGCAACCTGCTGATTACGATTCAGCTGCTCTGCCAGTTGAGCTACGTCGGCCCCCGTACGCTGCCGGCGAAAGAAACTGGTGGCGAGGGCCGGAATTGAACCGGCGACACACGGATTTTCAATCCGTTGCTCTACCAGACTGAGCTACCTCGCCACCAAAGACCCGCTGCCAAAGACCGTCTCTCGCCGGGATCGCCCGGCACATCCTCCGCCCCTCGGCCTGTGGTGGGCGGAGCAGGACTTGAACCTGCGGCCCCCTGCGTGTAAGGCAGGTGCTCTGGCCACTGAGCTATCCGCCCGCCCGGCCTGAGCTCAACTCCTGGTGGTAGCCCCAACGGGAATCGAACCCGTGCCGCCGCCTTGAAAGAGCGGAGTCCTAACCACTAGACCATGGGGCCACTCGTGGTGAGCCGTGCAGGAATCGAACCTGCGGCCCTCGGATTAAAAGTCCGATGCTCTACCAACTGAGCTAACGGCTCAGCGGTGATACTACATCATCCGGGGGACCGTTGTCAACGTCGCCACAGGCGCCCGGAAGGGCCCCGCAGCGGCTCACAGAAGCACTGTCTGGTCGCGTGAGGGCCCCACTGACACGCCCCACACGGCACAGCCCGCCAGCTCCTCCATGCGGTCGATGTATGCGCGCGCCTGCTCAGGCAGGTCGGCGAGCGTGCGCGCCTCGCAGATCGACTGCTGCCAGCCGGGCAGTTCCTCATAGACCGGCTGCGCGTCGGCGAGCGCATCCAGATCCTCGGGCATGCGCTCATGGCGCTTGCCGTTGATGTCGTAGGCCACCGCGATCCTCACCGTGTCCAGCCCGTCCAGCACGTCGAGCTTGGTGACGGCGATGGCGGTCGCGCCGTTGAGTTCGGCGGCGGTGCGCAGGGCCACGCCGTCGAGCCACCCGCAGCGCCGGGGGCGGCCGGTCGTGGTCCCGTACTCCGAGCCGCGCTCGCGCAGCCCGTTGCCCACCTCGTCCTCAAGTTCGGTGGGGAAGCTGCCGGCGCCCACGCGCGTGGTGTACGCCTTGACCACCGCGATCACCGCGTCGATCTCGGTCGGCCCGATGGCCGTCCCCAGACACGCCCCGCCCGCGACCGGGTGCGATGACGTCACATACGGGTAGGTGCCGTAGTCGAGGTCCAGGAAGGTGCCCTGGGCGCCCTCGAGCAGCACTGTCTCATCGTTGGCCAGGGCCTCGCGCACCATGGAGCGCACATCGGCCACGAACGGCCGCACCACCGGCAGCGCCGGCGCGATCTCGGCGAACACCGCGTCCGGGTCCAGCGGCTCATGCCCGTAGCAGCGCTCGATGATGATGTTCTTGTGCTCGAGCTGGTCGGCGATGAGCGCGCGCAGCACGTCGTCGTCCATCAGATCGGCCATGCGAATGCTGCGCGGCATGCGCGCCGTCTTGTCGGTGTAGGTGGGCCCTATGCCCCGGCGCGTGGTACCGATGCTCGAGCGCCCGCGCGCCTCCTCCTGCAATCCATCGAGGAGGATGTGGTAGGGCATGATGACGTGCGCATTCACCGACACGCGCAGGTTGTCGCAGCTCACGCCGCGCTCGCGCAGACCCTCGATCTCGTCGCGCAGGCAGATCGGGTCGATGATGGTCCCCGCGGCCATGATGCACGTGGTGTCGGGGTGCAGGATCCCGGAGGGGATCAGGTGCAGCTTGAACTCGTTACCGTTGACGACAACCGTGTGGCCGGCGTTGCTGCCGCCCTGGTAGCGTATGACCGCGGAGGCGCGCTCGGCCAGGATGTCGGTGATCTTGCCCTTGCCCTCGTCACCCCACTGGGCGCCCACTATCACTGTCGCAGGCATCTCTGACGACCCCTTGCCCTGCGGATTGCGTCCACGACCCCGGGCACGAAAAACGGCCCAGTGGGGATGGACCCGCCTGGGCCTCCTCGTCTGTGTATCCCGGTCTGAAAGCATACACCACCCCCGCCGCCGCTGTCAAGCAGAATCCACCGTGAGACGCGTGCGCGGCGCC
>JALGVA010000058.1 GCA_029820295.1 Candidatus Zipacnadia bacterium | reverse complement strand
CGCGCCAGAAAGCCGTAGAACGTGTCCGCGCCCACGAAATCAAGATACTGCGTGTCGGCCGAATACAGGCTCTGCTGCGGCGCGCGGCGACCCATCATGGTGGCGACTCCAACCCTCGCGATGGCACCGAACTCAGATTCCGCACGCCCCCCCGCAACCCTTTAATCCTGCCCACTTTCCGGCCGGGTTTCTAGCCCACAGGAGGGGGCGCTTTGAGCGCCGCAGGCGCGAGAAGTGACGCCTGCGCGGCTATGTCGCGCAGGCGTCAGGCTCCACCCCGGCCCGCCGTTCGCCCCTGAGCGTTCTCGACGGCCAACGACAGGGCCAACTCACGACGCGCTCCGGCCCGCTCACAGGCGCCGGTGGATGTGCGCGCTGCGTGGGCCTCAAGAGGGGCGGCGTTCCCACGCCGTCCTGACGTTCTGAGGTCACCCCACACGCTGCGGCCCGAGCCAGGCGCCCGGGCCGCAATTCGCGTGTTCCCCAAGGCAGTGGTCACGCGAATTCGAGCCAGCCCGCCTCAGCCAGCGGCTCGAGGTACGCCTTGATGGTCTGCACGTCGTCATCGGTGATCTGCCGGGCCGGGAAGAGCGTGCGGCGACTGCACAGCCCCTGCAGCTCCTGCGCGGTCTTCATCGCGCCCACGATGCTCCCCACGTTCGCCGTGCCCGGTTCGGCGGCGAAGAAGTAGGGGAAGGCGTCGTTCAGCAGCTCCTGCAACTCGCGCGTGCGCTCCAGGTCGCCGGCCGTCGCGGCCTCGTGGATGGCCACACAGAGGCGCGGGCACGCGTTCGCGAAGCCCATCACCGCGCCCTCGTAGCCCATCAGCAGCGCCGGGCCCAGCAGCCGCTCGGAGCCCTGCATCATCACGAACTGATCGTTGCCCGCCAGCGCGTTCACCAGATTGATGCCGCGCTCGATGTCGCCGGTCGAGTCCTTGAGCCCCAGGATGCGCTCGCTCTCGGCGAGCTGCAGGACGGTCTCGGGCTCGAGCGGGTTGTCGCTGCGCGAGGGGATGTCGTAGATCACCAGTGGCAGCGGGCTGGCCTCGCTGAGCGCAGTGAAGTACTCGAAAAGCTGCTCCTGGCCGTAGAGGAAGTAGTGGGGTGTGGTGGCGACGATGGCGTCGGCGCCGATCTCCGCCACGCGCTGCGCCTGCAGCACGCTCTCGAGATACGAGGGCGACGATACGCCCGCCAGCAACGGCACGCGCCCGCCCAGGGCATCGGCGCAGGCATCGACCACCTCGAAGCGCATCTCGCGCGTCAGGCTGGGGCCCTCACTCGACGACCCCAGCGCGAAGATGGCGGTGGCGCCGGCGTCGATGTACCAGTCCATGAGGCGGCTGATTGCCTCGCGATCGATGGCGTCCGACTCGGTCAGTGGGGTGGTGGCCGGAGGGACGATCCCCCGCAGATCGCTGGCCTGGAGCATCCGGGTGGGCCTCCTCGCTGCGTGCGCGCCGCGTCCTCCCCGCTGCGAGCGGGTGCGCGCAAGGATAGTCGCCCGGCCGGTTGGTGTCAAGCCGAAGCGACATTCGGGGGCGCAAAGAGGATTCGGCGCCCTCCGCGCCTAATCTGCCCCCGACAGGAGCGCCGCTGCTGGAGCAAGATGGAGAGGGACATCGTCACCGACAGCGTTACCGAAGCCTGGGAACGCACCCGGGGGCTGCTGTTCTCCGGCTTCAACGCCGGGCGGTGGCTGAAGCTGGGGTTCATCGCCATGCTCGGCGCCTCGGTCATGGGCGGCGGGGTGAACTTCAACATCCAACTCCCCGGCGGCGGCTTCCACGATGGTTCCGACGGCGCGCACAGCGTGGACCCCGGCGCCATCCGCAGCGTCGGGGAGGGCATGGCCTGGCTGGCGCAGAACCTGGCCGCGCTCATGCTCGTGGCCGCGGGCCTGGTCATCCTGTGGGTCGTCCTGTTCTTCCTGGTGCTCTACATCCGCAGCGTCTTCCGCTTCATCTTTGTGGAGGCGGTCGCCGCGGATTGCGAGCCCTCGATCCGCGGCTCATGGGGCCGGCACACGGGCATGGGCCTGTCGCTGCTGTTGTGGCAGATCGTGCTGGGCCTGGTCACGCTGGTGTGCATCGCGCTGGTGGCCCTGCCTGTCATCCTGATCGCCATGTCCTTTGCCCGCGGCGAGGCGGTGCCCATCGCGCTGGGCGTGGTGGGCATCATCGGGGTAATCGGCTTCATCATGCTGGTGGTGCTGGTGCTGGCGCTCGTGCGGGCGCTGAGCGAGGATTTCCTGGTTCCCGCCATGTACGCGCGCCGCTGTGGCATCTGGGACGGCTGGCGGCACGTCTTTCGCGCCTGGTCGGGCCAGTTCTGGAACGTGGTGCTGTTCTATCTGCTCAAGTTCCTGCTGGGCATCGGCGCCGGCATCCTCACCCTGCTGGTGCTGGCGGCCTCGATGGTGCTCATGGCCGGGCCGGTCGTCTCGATGGCCATCATCATCATGGGCATCGCGGCGGCCGCCACGCAGGCGGCGCCGCTGGCCTGGGGCCTCGGCGGCGCCGCCGTGGTTGCCGCCGTGTCCGGGGGGCTGGTCTATGGCTACCTGCTGCAGGTGCTGCTGCTGCCCATCAGTGTCTTCTTCCAGGCGTACGCGCTGAGCTTCGTCGGCAAGCTTGACGGCTCACTGCGCACGATCTGACCGCAGGTGACGCGTCGGGAGGCTGAGGCATGGATACCTACGGCATCTGGATCATCGTCGGCGTGATCTGCCTGATCATCGACCTGCTGTCGGCGACGCTGTTCATGCTCTGGGTCGGGGGCGGCTGCTTCATCGCCGCGCTGGTCTCGTGGCTGCTGCCGTCGATCGCGTGGGCGCCGTGGGCGGCATTCGTGGTCAGCACCTCGATCCTGCTCTACTTCGGCCGACCGCTTGCCCGGCGGCTCGTGGAGCAGGACGTCGTGCCGTCCAACGTCGACTCGGTCGTGGGGCAGAACGGCATCGTCCTGGAGGCCATTGACCCGCTGACCAACACCGGCCGCGTGCGCATCGGCTCCGACGAATGGCGGGCCCGCGCCGACGAGCGTATCGAGCCGGGGGAGAAGGTGCGCGTGCAGAGCATCGAGGGCGCCACGGCGATCGTGGCGTCGGCGGGCCGTGACACGGGGCCTGAGGCGTCCAGTTGACCTGTCGGGCGTGAGTACTCGGAGTGATCTTGCGAGGAGGCTGACGACATGCTGACCGCAGTCTGGATCGTGCTCGGGCTGATGGCCGTGATCCTGCTCAGCCAGGCGATCTTCGTGGTGCGCCAGTACGAACGCGGCGTCGTCGCGACGCTGGGGCGCTATTCGTACACCGCCGACCCGGGACTGACCTTCATCTTCCCGTTCGTGCAGACGCTCGAGAAGGTGGACATGCGCGAGACCGTGCTCGACGTCGCGCCCCAGGAGGTCATCACCGAGGACAACGCGGTGGTGACCGTGGACGCGGTGATCTACTTCGAGGTCACCGACCCCTTCCGGCGCGTCTACAACGTGACCGACTTCCGCCTGGCGGCCATGAAGCTCGCGCAGACCAACCTGCGCAACGTCATCGGCGACATGGAGCTGGACGAGACGCTGACCTCGCGCGAGACCATCAACGCGCAGCTTCGCGCCATCCTCGACGACGCCACCGACAAGTGGGGCGTGCGCGTGACGCGTGTGGAGCTGCAGCGCATCGACCCGCCGCGCGACATCACCGAGGCCATGAGCCGGCAGATGAAGGCCGAGCGCGACAAGCGCGCGGCGATCCTCGAGGCCGAGGGCGTGCGGCAGTCGGCGATTCTGGAGGCCGAGGGTCAGCGGCAGGCGGCCATCCTCGCCGCCGAGGGCAAGGCGCAGGCGATTCGCGAGGTCGCCGACGCCGAGAAGTTCCGCGAGATCGCCGTCGCTGAGGGTCAGGCCCAGGCGATCATCAACGTCTACAACGCCATCCACGAGGGCGATCCGACCCACGACCTGCTGGCCATCAAGTACCTGGAGACCCTCCAGCGCATGGCCAACGGGCAGGCGACCAAGATCTTCCTGCCGGTCGAGGCCAGCGGCATCCTCGCCGGCATCGCGGCCATCGGCGACGCCTTCGAGGAGGGCCGGCAGATGGCCGGCCCGACGGCCCCCGAGCAGGGGTAGCCGCAGCCGTTCGCAGCCGACGTACGGGAGAGTCGCGCATGACCAGAGCGCTGCTGGGGCTGGGCTGCCTGGTGGCCGTGACCGCGGCCGCCGCCGAGACCGTCACGCTGACCGTCGGGAGCCCTGACGGTGGCGCGCGCGCCAACGCTATCTGTATCGGCCCGGCTTCGCTGCTGGGCGACGTCGCGCCGGGAGCCTACGAGGGGGCCACGCGTGAGGGCGCCCGTGTGCCGGTTCAGGCCGATGACCTCGACGGCGACGGCGCGGCCGATGAACTCGTGACCGTCCTCGACCTGCCCGCGAACGGGCAGACCGCGCTGTGGGTGGACACCGCGCGCCCGTGGACCGGCGAGGACTTCGCCGACGCACGCACGAGCTGGCGCTACGAGAACTACGCCGTGCTCGACACCGACCGCATGGGCTTCGGGCTCTATGGCACTTACGCGCCGCTGCACTTCATCGGCGGCCTGCAGTGGGACATCTACGCCAAGCGCCCCGACGCCTGGCGCCTGTCGCTCGATGAGCTGGAGAACATCGACTACCACAGCGACAACCCGGTCGCCGTGGACGTCCTGCTGGTGGGCAACTCGCTGGCACTGGGCGGGCCAATGATCGGCGAGTCGCGGCCCATCGCCGGGGACAACGCCACCCATGCCTGCCGCGTGCTCTGCGACGGGCCGGTGCGCGCAGGGCTCGAGGTGACCGTCAGCGACTGGCAGGCGCCCCCCGGCGGCGTCCATGACATGACCATCAGGTACCTGGTCTACGCGCACCACGACTTCATCGACGCGCGCTTCCAGGTGACCCCGGCGCCGAGCGGCGATGCGGCCTTCGGCCTGGGAGTCCGGCGCATCCCGCCCCCCGATGAGTTCCTGGCGTCGGCAGAGGAGGGCATCCTCGGTGTCATGGGCCAGCAGGAGGGCATCATCGGCCGGACCGGCCTCGGGCTGGTCTTCGCCCCGGAGCGCTTCCTGCGCTGGGACGTCGCGACCGGCGACGATGACGCCTACGTGGTACGCCTGAAGGCCGGAGATGGCCCCTGCCGCGCATGGCTCGTGGGCGTGTGGGAGCACGGGGGCATCGCCACCGCCGAGACCTTCGCAGACCACCTGCGCGACCTCGCCGCGCGCTTTGCCGCACCCGCGACCATCGGCAGGTAACATCATCGTGACATGATGCACGCACAGGAGACCTGAGCATGAAGATCGGCATCCGCAACGGATCGATGGGCTTCCCCGAGATGAGCGACCTCTTCGAGCAGGCCGCGCAGATCGGCTTTGACGGCGTCGAGCTGGATATCCGCGCCGACTACGAGAACGAGGCCGTGCTCTCCGCCGACGGGCGTGCGGAGATCAAGCGGCTCGCCCGGGAGAGCGGCGTCGAGGTGGCATCGCTGTGCATCGGCGCGCTCTGGCAGTACAGCCCGGCCGCCACCGACCCGGAGCTGCTCGCGACCGCGCGCCACCTGCTCACCGCGTCCATCGAGGCGGCGGCGGATCTGGGCGCGAAGTGGATCCTGGTGCCGGTGACGCCCTCTGATGAGGAGATCAGCCACGAGGAGTGCCAGCGGCGCTGGATCCGCGAGCTGAAGCCGGTGGCGCCGCTGGCGCAGAGTGCGGGCGTGGTGCTGTGCCTGGAGAACGTCGGGCGCGGCTGCGGCAAGTCCGCCGAGGATCTGAGGGCGCTGGTGCAGGGCGTGGGCTACCCGAGCGTCATGACCTACTACGACGTCGGCAACGCCTGCGCCTTCGGGCACGACGCCATGGCCGAGATCAAGTACCTGGCCGAGCTGATCGGCGTGGTGCACATCAAGGACCGCGACGGCGATCTGCTCGGCGAGGGGATCGTGGACATCCCCGGCTGCGTGGACGTGCTGCGGGAGATCGGCTACGACGGCTGGCTGATCCTGGAGACCCCCGCGACCGACGATCCGTTGGAGGCCGGCAACTACAACCTGGCGTACCTGCGCGACGTGGTGGACTGACGCAGGCGCCAGGGGGGAGAGAGCGATGACAGCAACGAGCCGGCGTGTCGTAACCGTATTCGTGATGATCGCGCTGGGGTGCCTCGCGGCACCGACGCTGGCGCAGGAGGATCAGCCCGCCGACCGCGAGCGCCTCCAGCGCGAGCAGGCCGAACAGCTCCGCGACCTCGCGCAACAGCAGGCCATGCCGCCGGGGGCGCAGCACGTCGTGATCGGCATCGGCGGCGACGGCATGGGCCAGGTGCGGCGCATCGGCCCGCCGGCCCCGGAGATGGTCCACGCGCAGATGTACCTCGGCGCCGGGTGCATCTACGTGGTCCGCGGCTACATGCTCTATCAGTTCGCCACCGGTGACGTCCTCGAGCAGACCGCGCAGGTCGACCTGCGCACGGGCGACGAGCAGGCCGCGCCCCAGCCGCCGGAGGGTGGCAGGATGCTGCTGAGCCCCGATCCGGCGACGGTGCCGGTGTCGGTCGAGTTCAACGCGGACAAGACCGTGCTCTACGTCCTGCGCGGCTACATGCTCTACCAGTTCGCGGCTGAGGGGTTGACGCAGGTGGCGGAGTTCGACCTGCGCTCAGAGGAGGAGCGTAACCGCCCGCGCGTGCAGATGCGCATGATGATGGGGCCCGGCGGACCCCCGGGGCAGGGCCCGCCACCGCCGCCGCGGTAGCAGGCACGCTCCGTCCCGAGCGTCGATGCCACGGTCGTCCCCATCTGCCGCGGCGTGCCGGCGTACACGTCTTGCCCCCCGGCACGCTGCGCGCTCGCGCCGGGGGGCCCGCACAGTCGCGACCCGGACGAGCCTACCGCGCGTACCCCCCGCCCATTCCCACAGCGGTCTCGATCATCGCCAGGTAGTTGGCGACGGTGAGGTCGGTGAGTTCTGCGGTGTGTGGCGAGGCGGTGGGGCAGAGGATGAAGCCTCCGCCCGGCGCGCCCACCTCGCAGGTGTGCCGCACCTTCTCGACTACCACCTCGGTCGGCTCGTGGTAGAGGTCGCCGATCTGGATGTTGCCTTCGAGGCACACGCGGTCGCCGATGCGCCGCTTGGCGTCCTCGAACGTAACGTCGCCCAGCGGCGGCGGCTCGATCGGGTGCAGGCAATTGGCCCCCAGCTCCACGAAGTCCTCCAGGACGGCGTCCAGCGGCCCGTGGCAGTGGATGTGCCGCAGCAGCCCCGCCCGCTCGATCCGCTCGCGGATCTGCAGACCCGGCGTCACCACGAACTCCCGGAAGTCCTTCGGCCCCGCCAGCGGCGGCGTCATGAACTCCTCGCCGGAGCTCGCGAAGATCGGCCCAACGCCCTGTGAGATGGCCCAGTCGAGCAGGTCCAGCGTGCGTTCGAGGTAGACCTCCAGCAGGCGGTGGATGACCGGACGGTCGGTCAGCGACCAGATGGCCAACCGATCCGAACCCATCAGCAGCGCGATCGAGTAGATAGGCGTGGGGATGGCGCACATCACGATGCCGTCCTCGCCGATCTGCGCCTGGCGCTCGAAGAAGCCGCTCAGGTCTGGCCGAACGGGCTCCCAGGGCACCGACAGCACCGTGTCGATGTCCTCCAGCTCCTTGACCATGAACTCCGTCGCCAGGCCCGGGAGCCCGCGGGTGCTCGCCTTGCGCGCGCTGGTCAGTGGCCCGGCGGGCGTCTCGATGGTGGTGCGCACGATGACCCAGTCGCCCACGTCCTCGCGCTCCGTGGTCGAGGGCAGCGACGCCGCCGACAGGAAGGGCCCGCCGCCGAGCGAGTAGCCCGCTTCGTAGGCGCCATGCTCCCGGACCGCCTCGATGATGGGCCGGTAGCTCTCATGGCGGATCGTGCACCACTGTTCATCCCACGCCGGCACGCCGCGGACGTGGATGGGGAAGCGGTCCGCCTCTTCAATCCGGAAGGCGGCCATCATGCGCTCGCGCGAGGTCATCGTGGTCCTCCAGGGCGCTGCGCTGGCGATCGGGGCGGCACTTCCGCGCGCGACGTGCCCGGTCCTTCGCGATGCGCGGCCGAGGAGGGCGCCAGCTTGACTTGGCGCCGTCGCGCGGCATATAATGCCCGGGCAGGGCGCGATGCGATGCGAGTAAGGAAGGGGAGTCGCTGTGGCGAACGAGGATGCGGGGCCCGAGGCCACGCCGGCCGCTGAGGAGAAGCGCCGCCCCAGGGCCGCGGGGGCGCGTAAGCCGGGGGCGGTCGCGAGGGCGATCGAGCGCTGTCGCGCGTGGACAGAGCGCATCAGCCTGCCACCCGCCGATTGGCGCACCTTCGGCTGGGGCCTGCTGGTACTCATCCTGCTCGCCTTCATTATCCGCAACTGGGCGCCGGTGCGAATTAACCTCTTCGGCTGGTATGTAGATGCTCCTCGAGCGATCGTCTTCGTAATCATCTTCCTGCTGGGCATGCTCACCGCGTGGCTGCTGGAGGTACGGGGTCGCAAGGCCGCCGAGTCCGAGGCGGAGGCGGAGACGGCTGCGGCCGCCGATGCGGGCGAGACGGCGGAGGAGGCCGAGGCTGTCGAGGCCGAGGCCATGGAGGCCGAAGGCGTTGAGTTCGAAGAGGTCGAGCTGGCCGGAGGCGACGACGATCTGGCGGCCGAGCCGACCTTCGGTGACGAGGACACGTCGGTCCCACGTGCGAGGAGCTGATCCGGGCGTGAGGTCCGGGATGCGCACATCGCTGCTGATCACCATCCCCTTTGTGCTGCTGCTCAACTCCGACCGGGTGGTCGTCAGCACGCACATGTACGGCGACCTGTCCGGCACTCGCGCTGTGCAGTCCACCGGTGATAGCTCGCTCGCAGACGAGATTCGCACGTGGACGCGCGAGATGACCCGGGCCTTCGATGATGCCGGCACGCACGTGACCGGCGATGCCGTGGTGGCCGTGCGCAGCGCCCAGCGCAATGACCTCGGCGACCTGGACGGGGCGCAGGCCGACGCGGCCGACATTGTGCAGGAGCCGTTCTCCCTGATTACGACGTACACCTGGACCGACACCATCACCATCAACTACCTGGGCAATGACAAGGAGCAGGCGGCCGCGCCGCTGACCGACTTCGAGTACCGGCTGACCATGCCCGGCGTCATCAACTCGACCGATCCACCCGCCGAGGTGAACGGGCGGACGGCCGTCTGGCGCCTCGGCGGCGACCAGGAGGAGCAGACCATCTCCGCCAGCGCCACCACCGTGCGCTGGGACGCGGTGATCATCCTCGTTTACGCGGTCGGCTACCTGGCCTGGCGCCTGACCGCCTTCCTTGCGCATCGAGCGCGCCTGAGGCCGCGCAAGATCTGACGGGTAACGAGCGGAGTGCGCGGCCGCGGAGCAGCTTCCGCGGCCGCTTTCCACTTCGGCGGGCGAAGGAGAAGCCACCCATGCCGACCCCGGGCACCGACCAGATTGATCTGCGCAGCGACACCAAGACCATGCCCGACCCCGAGATGCGCCGCGCCATGGCCGAGGCCGAAGTCGGCGATGACGTTGCGGGCGAGGACCCCACCGTCGGCCGCCTCGAGGAGATGTCCGCCGAGCGGCTGGGCAAGGAGGCCGGGCTGTTCGTCGCCTCGGGCACCATGGGTAACCTGGTCGCCATCAAGACGCACACGCGGCCGGGTGAGGAGATCATCCTCGAGACCTGGGCGCACATCTACCGCTACGAGGCCAGCGGCCTGTCGATGATCTGCGGGCTGCTCCCGCGCCCGGTCACCGGCGTGCAGGGGCGGATGGCCCCCGAGGACGTCGAGGCCGCCATCTCCGATGGCTCCAACATCCACCGGGCCCGCACCGGCGTGCTGGAGCTGGAGAACACGCATAATATCGCCGGCGGGACCGTGCTGTCGGTCGCGCAGACTCGGGAGCTGTGCGCCCTGGCGCACGCTCATCACGTGCCGGTGCACATCGATGGCGCGCGCATCTTCAACGCCGCAGTCGCGCTCAAGGTGGACCCCGCCGACCTGGTCGCGCCCGCCGACACCGTGCAGTTCTGCTTCTCCAAGAGCCTGGGCGCGCCGGTGGGCTCGATGCTGTGCGGGACGCGCGAGTTCATCGAGCAGGCGCGTCGCTTCCGCAAGGTCATCGGCGGCGGCATGCGCCAGGCGGGGGTGATCGCCGCGGCCGCGATCGTCGCACTGCAGAAGGGCCCCGGCCGCCTGCACGAGGACCACGCTCATGCCCGGCAGATCGCTGAGACGCTGGCCGAGCTGCCCGGCATCTACGTTGACCTGACCACCGTCGAGACCAACATCATCAACCTCGAGGTGCAGCGCGACGACGTGGACGCCCCCTCGCTGTGCCTCGCGCTGGAGACCTGTGACATCCTGGCCGTGCCGCGCGATGATCGCCACATCCGCCTCGTGACCCACGTGCAGGTCACCGACGAAGACACCGACCGGGTGTGCCGCGCACTGATGGAGATCCTCGGCTGAGACGATGCTTGAGCACACGTTCGTCCACCTGCCCGGAGTTGGGGGCACCACCGAGCGGCGCCTGTGGGATCAGGGCATCATCCGCTGGGCGGACGCCCTGTGCGCCGATGCCTGCCCCGCAGGCTTCTCCGGCGAGCGCTGGACGCTGAGCTGTCGCGCCCTCGAGGAGTCGATGCGCAGCCTCAAGCGCGGCGATTACCGGCACTTCGCGCAGGGGCTCTCCAGCGCCGAGCACTGGCGCGCCTGGCGCGACTTCCGGCACCGCGTTGCCTACCTCGACATCGAGACCACCGGCTGCGCCAGGTACGACCAGGTCACCGTCGTGGGCATCTACGATGGCAATCGCACCACATGCTTCATCGCCGGCGACAACCTCGACCGGCTCCCCGAGGCGCTCGCGCGCTACTCGATGCTGGTGACCTACAACGGAGCGAGCTTTGACCTGCCCTTCCTGCGCCGGCGCTTCCCGGGGCTGACCATCGATCAGATCCACGTGGACCTGATGCACGTGCTGCGCCGCCTCAACCTGCGCGGCGGCCTCAAGGCCATCGAGCGCCGGGTCGGGCTCGCGCGCGACGATGACATCGCCCACCTCGACGGCTGGGACGCGGTGCGCCTGTGGCGCGAGTGGCAGCGTGGCAACCGCGCCTCGCTGGATCTGCTCGTGCGCTACAACACCGCCGACATCGAGAACCTTGAGCACCTCGCGGAGATGGCGTACACAGGCCTGCGCGCCTCGCTGTGCCTGCCCTGCGACGGGGGAGACGGGCAGTGACCGGCGAGCGCGCTTCGCGGGGGCTGCTCACTCCGGCCGGCAAGCTCATCGCCGCCGCCTTCATGTATGACTTGTGCGTGGCCATGGTGGGCATCGCGGTGCAGTTCCTCGGCAACGACCTCGGCGCGACTCCCATGGTCCTCGGGCTGCTGGGCACGGTGTCCGCGTTCACGTACACGGTCGGCTGTCTCTTCACCGGGCGGCTGTCGGATCGCGCCGGCCGGCGACGCATCACCACCGCAAGCTGCCTGATCGGCGCCGGCGTCTGGGTGGTGCTCAGCCAGGCGCGCAGCCCCATGCAGCTTCTCGCCATCTTTCCGCTCTCGGGCGCCGCGGTCTCGATGTTCTGGCCGCCGTTGCAGGCGTGGCTGTCCGAGGTGACCGTCGGCGGGCACAAGCCGCTGGTGCGCAACATCGGCGCCTTCAACGTGTCGTGGACCATTGGCCTGATGATCGGCCCGCCGATCGCGGGCTTCGCCTGGCTGCTGGGCGCGCCCGCGCCCTTCGTCCTCGCCGCCGCGATGGTGCTGGGCACACTGGTACTGCTGCGCACCACGCCGGTATGCGTCGATGGCGGCGGCGAGGATGCGCCCGAGGACGCTGCCGAAGAGCGGCCCGACGCCGAGGTGGCCCGGCAGTTCCTCTACCTGGCGTGGATCGCCAACTTCGCGAGCTGGTTCGGGCGCGGCATGAACGGCGTGGTCTTCCCCAAGCTCGGCCTCGACCAGGGGCTCAGCGAAGGCACGGTCGGGCTCGTGGTCTCGGCGTTGCTCGCCGGACAGCTCGTCATGTTCCTCTACCTGCGCACGCGCTCGGGCTGGCGCTACAAGCTCTGGCCGATGACCGCCTCCCTGGCCGCGGGGATGGCCGGCTACGTGCTCGCCTGGTTCTCGCAGTCGCCCTGGGCGTTCGCGGCCAGCTTCGCACTCGCCGGCATCGGCTCGGGCGTGACCTACGTCGCCAGCCTGTACTACAGCCTCGAGGGCGGCGCCGAGTCGCGCGGCGGCCGCACCGGCATCCACGAGGCGGTGCTGGGCAGCGGCCTGTTCATCGGCCCGCTGCTCGGCGGCGTCGTCGGCGACTACCTGAGCCTGCGCGCTCCGTACATCGCCACTGCGATCGTCTTCGCCATCACCGCGGCCGTGATGCACATCACGGCTGCGCGCATGACCCGCAATCACCTCGCCGCACAGGCCTCGGCCGCCGCCGGGATGGTGGTGAAATGAGCCTCAGGGCCGTCCTCCTTGCCGCCGGCAAGGGCACGCGCATGCGCCCGCTGACCGACCGGCGACCCAAGCCGCTGGTGCCCGTCGCCGGGCGGCCGATCATCGAGCACATCGTCGGCGGGCTTGCCACCGCGGACGTGCGTGACATCTGTCTCGTGGTGGGCTACCTGGGCGAGCAGCTCATTGACCGCCTCGGCGACGGCACGCGCCTGGGCGCGCGGCTCACCTACGTCTGGCAGGAGGAGTTCCTGGGCACCGGCGCGGCGGTGCTGCTCGCCGAGGAGTTCGTGGGCGACGACGACTTCGTGCTCGGCTGGGGCGACATCATCGTGCCACCGCGCAACTACCGGCGCATGGTCGCCATGTACGAGCGCGAGCGACCCGAGGCGGTGCTGTCGGTTAACTGGGTGCGCGATCCGTGGGAGGGCGCGGCGGTCTACGTACGTGACCGCCACGTGGTGCGCATCGAGGAGAAGCCGCCGCGCGGCTTCGCCACCACCCGCTTCAACAATGCCGGGGTCTTCATCTTCGGCCCCCACTTGATCGAGGTGCTGCACGACACGCCGCCCTCGCCGCGCGGCGAGATCGAGGTGCCGTCGGCCATCGGCGCGATGCTGGAGTCGGGCGCGCACATCCGCGCGCACATGATCCGTGGGGGCTACTGGTCGGACGTGGCGCGTCCGGCAACCGCCATCGACGTCTCCGGCAGGATCATCCGCGGCGCGACCCGCTCAGGGGTGTTGCTGCACCCGACCGCGTCGATCGCGCCGGAGGCGAAGCTGACTCCGCCGGTCTATGTGGGACCGGACGCGCGTGTGGGCACGGTCCGACTCGGGCCGAACGCCACGATCATGGACGCCGCGGACGTGCGGGATGGCGCCTCGCTGTGCGACTGCATGGTGCTGCCGGGTGCCCGGGTGGGGGAGGGCTGTGGGCTGAGGTGGGCGGTCGTGGAGGAGGACGCGAAGGTCCCGGCCGGAACAAGCATGTGCGGCACGAAACAGGAGGCGGCCGTTCACGGGGGTGAGTAGATGGACCGCCAGGACAGCAGCGCGGTCTTCGAGCTTCGGCCTCTGCCGCTGGCTGATCTGCTCGACGCCGTGTGGCGCCTCTACCGGCGGCATTTCGGCAGCCTGGTGCCGATCACCGCGGTGGTCTACCTGCCGGTGGGCATCGTCTACGCCGTGGCCACCGGGCTGATGAGGTCGGGCTTCATGGCGGAATCCGGCGAGCCGGCGCTCACGCAGGCCACCGCCGCCGGCATTGCGGGCCTGGGGCTTGCGGCTGTGCTCTACGTGCTCACCATCCCGATCATGCAGGCGGCGATGGCGAAGGCGGTCTCAGAGTTGTATCTGGGGGGCACACCGAGTGTGGGCGATGTCTATCGCTTCGCGCTCGCGCGCTTCCCGAGCCTGCTCGGGGTCGCGCTGCTCTACTGGCTGATCGCGAGCGGCGTATACTTCGTCGTCGCCATCGCTGGGGGCGTCGCATCGCTGGGCGTGGGGCTCGCGCTCGAGGCGGCGGGCGGGGGTGTGGCGAGCGATGTCGGCATCTTCGTGATGATGATCATCACCATCGGGGGTGGCCTGCTCGCGCTGGCCGTTGTCATCGTCCGGCTCTTCGCCGCCCCGGTGGCGGTGGTGCTCGAGGACTACGGCGCCGCGGGCGCGCTCGGGCGAAGCTGGGAGCTGACCCAGGGACGCTTCTGGTACCTGGCAGTGGCGCTGCTGGTGCTCTACCTGTTCGTGCAGGTATTCATCGGCATCGTCGTGTGGCCGTTGTCCCTGAGCGCCGGGTACTGGGAGTTGCTGGCGACGCCTGCGGGTGAGGCCATCCAGATCGCGTTGTGGCTGGCCGCCGAGATCATCTTCCACCCCATCTCGATCGTGGGCACGGTGCTACTCTACTATGATCTGCGCATTCGCCGGGAGGCGTTCGATCTGA
Organism: Candidatus Zipacnadia bacterium; assembly: GCA_029820295.1. Taxonomy (GTDB): domain Bacteria; phylum Armatimonadota; class Zipacnadia; order Zipacnadales; family UBA5352; genus JALGVA01. Next base: position 16,283 of record JALGVA010000058.1, on the reverse strand, counting down.
CCATGATGGCTCAAGCCATCGGTGAGCCGGAGATGGCCCCGAACCTCCCTGCGCCACCACCGTCAGGGGCTCCGCTGTTCGACGTCCGGGCCGCCGAAGACGAACACTCAGAAGCGCCAGGGGACGCCGATGACGCCGTACCGTCCTGACATCAGGCCTGCGCGCGGAGGCCTCTGAATGGCGACGGCAACCGCGGACGCCGTCTTCGCGCTGCGGCCCATGGGCCTCGGCGATCTGCTCGACGCCGTCATCAGGCTCTATCGCGGACACTTCGGCTTGATGGTGCGCATCGGGGCCGTGGTCTACGTGCCCCTGGGCGTTATCTACGTGGTGTCCTCGGCCCTGCTTTTCGCGGGCCTGGACATGGAGATCGACGCGGAATCCCCCTACCCGAGCTACGACACGGAGCTGGTCCTCGCCGGCGCCATCGGCATGACGCTCTTCTTCCTGCTCTTCTGGCTGACCGTGCCGCTGGTGCAGGGCGCCGTCGCCAAGGCTATTGCCGAGGTCTACCTGGGGCGCGAGGCGACCGTCGGGTCGGCCTACGGCTTCGCGCTGCGCCGCTGGCCCACGCTGATCGCGGTCGCCTTCCTGGGCGGCATCATCACCACTGCGGTTAGTGTGATCGTCGCCGCGCCCGCGGTGCCGCTGATCATCAGCTCGGGTCTGCCGGTCACCGGTGAGTGGACCACCAACGCCATCGTGGCCGTGGCGCTGGCGTTCTTCCTGGTGGTTGTGGGCGTGCACGCCGCCATGGCGCTGGGTGTGCGCCTCTACTTCGCGGCCCTGGTGGCCGTCCTGGAGGAGGAGGGCGCGATCCGCTCGCTGGTGCGCAGTTGGGAGCTGACCACCGGCCATTTCTGGCGCGTGCTGCTCGCGCTGCTGGTGCTGGCCCTGTTCGTGTCGGTGGGCGTCATGATCCTCATCGTCCCCGCCCAGCTCATCACCGCAGTGGTGGGCATCGCGTCCATGGCGCTCGCACAGTCCCTCAACGGCGCCTTCCAGGCGCTGACGCAGGTGGTGCTGCAGCCCATCCAGAGCGTTGGCGCAGTGCTGCTCTACTACGACCTGCGCATGCGCAAGGAGGGCTTCGATCTCGTGATGATGGCCGAGGCCATCGGTGAGCCCGAGCTGGCCGTGCGCGCGGCTGGCGGCGAGGCCATGCCGGCGCTCTTCGGCCCGACCGCGCCGCACACGTCACAGCATAACCCGGTGACCGGCGATGAACCCGAGAATACGCATCATACTGCGTGACTTCGAGCTGACCGCGACGGCCGAATTGTGCGTCGAGGACGCGCCCCAGGCCTCGGAGATGCTGCTGGGCCTGCTGCGCACACCGGTCCTCAGCGTGGCGATCCACGCCATCTACGCCGGCCCCGCGGTGCTGGTGGACATCCCGGCGCGCCACGGCGAGCCGCGCGGCGGCCAGATCCCCGTGGAGAACCAGACCGACTCCCCGCGACCCGGCGATCTGCTGCTGCTGCCGCCGCCCGTGAACGAGGAGGACCTGGCGCGCGTGGCCGAGGCCGATGACGTAACGCTGGCGGTTTTCTACGGCGACCACGGGCGCCCCCTCACGCCGCAGGGCTGGCAGCCGGGCGTACGGGTCGGGCGGGTGGTGGAGGGCCTGGAGGAGCTGCGCGAGGTCTGCCGCCGCATCCGCTTCGAGGGCGCGTGTGAGGTGCGCCTGGCGCGGGAGCCCGAACCGGGAGAAGTCGAGACGGCTGTGCTGTACACCGACGGCGCCTCGCGCGGGAATCCGGGGCCGGCGGGCGCCGGCTTCGTGCTGGCGACCGACGACGGCATGGTACTGGCCGAGGGCTCGGTGCCGCTGGCGCCCACCACGGTCAACGTAGCGGAGTACGCGGCGCTGGTCGCCGGGCTGGAGGAGGCGCTGCGGCAGGGCGTGCGCCGCCTGGAGCTGCGCATGGACAGCGAGCTGATCATCAGGCAGCTCACCGGCGCCTACCGCGTCAGGGCGCCCCAGCTTCAGCCGATGTTCAGAGAGGCGAAGCAGCTCATCGAGCGCTTCGAGGAGTTCACATGCCGGCACATTCCGCGCGAGATGAACCGTCGCGCCGATCAGCTTGCCGGGGACGCCGCGCGGCGCATGAAGGAGAAGCGCACCGACGATGCCGACTGATGGCGACTGGCGCACGGGCATATCGTGGATGATCGAGGGCGAGCTGGCTGCGTTCGCGCTGTTCGCGCTCGAGGACCTGGGGCGGCTCGCCGCGGAGGGCATCGGCGCCATCGTCTCGCTGACCGAGGAGGTGCCCGAACCGCTGGTGGGCGAGCGCCGCTTCAAGCTGCTGCACCTGCCCATCGTGGACATGACCGTGCCTGAGACCGCGCAGGTCGAGCGCTTCGTGCATTTCGTGGACCGCATGATCGCGATGGGACGACCGGTGGGCGTACACTGCCTGGCGGGGCTGGGCCGCACGGGGACCATGATTGCGTGTTACCTGGTCACACGCGGAATGAGCGCCGGCCAGGCCATCGATCACGTGCGCAGTGTGCGCCCGGGCTCGATTCAGACCGAGGAGCAGGAGCAGATGGTCCACCGCTGGGAGCGCGTTCGCTCCGGGGAGTGGCAAAGCGGGCGGTTCATGTAGGCTTGTCGGCGAGCACCGGGCCGCTGCCGTGGTGCGGCCCTCACCGCCCGGCGTTCGCGGGAGCGACTCGGGAGAGGCAGCGCTATCACGCCGCCTCTCCTGCAGTACGTCCCGGACGCAGGGAGCCCGGGGCGAGCGAGAGCTGTGCATCACGCACATCTCGCGATGGACGCGGTGTTCGCCCGGCCTGCGCTCGGATACCGATGCTGTTGAGTTGGGTCGTGCGGAGGGGCCGGTGCGCGCGCCGCAGGCGCGAGAAGTGACGCCTGCGCGGCGTGCCGTGCAGGCCTCAGGTTCCACGCAGAGCCCCCGGGGCTTCTCGTGGGAGTTCGCTGCGCGAACTCCATCCCGGCCCGGCCGTTGGGTCTCAGCACGACGAACGGCGGGGCCGGCATGGAAGCTGCGAGGGGCGTCGCTGCCCTCGGCCCCTCGCACTCCTTGTTGCGGCTGCTGCGCAGGTGCCCCTCGGAGCGCCTCGCGGACGGCACTCGGCATCGTGCGGCCGCACTGGTCGTCACACCCCGGGATGCGTGTAAGGCACAGGAGCCCGGCGAGGGCGAGGCCAGGCGAACGGGCGGCCGTCACGCTACACCCGATCGACCATCTCGATGGCCTGCTGCGGGCAGATGAGCACGCACAACCCGCAACTGTCGCACTTCTCGGGGTCCACCTGGGTAACGTCCTCGTAGCGCCCGATGGCGATCCACGGGCAGACGCGCATGCAGTCGCCGCAGTTGCTGCAGCGCCCGCAGTCCATGCAGCGGCGCGCCTCCGCGATGCCGATCTCCTCAGGGAAGCCCTCCGCGACCTCGCGGAAGTCGGCCACGCGCTCCTCGGCCGGGCGGCGCACCATCCGCTGACGGCGGGTGAGCACGACCGGCCGGGCGTCACGGATGACCTCCTCAGGCTCGACGCGCGGCAGCGCCGGCTCGCAGCGAGCGACCTCCTCGCCGCTGAGGTAGGCCGCGATCGAGAATGCGGCGCGCTTGCCGGCGGCCACCGCCTCGACCAGCGGCCCGGGGCCGGTCACACAGTCCCCGCACGCGAAGACGTCCGGCTCGCAGGTCGCACCGGTCTCGGCATCGGCCGCCACCACGTCGCAGTCGCACAGATGCCCCAGGCCGACGCGTTCGAGCCACGCGATGTCCGGGAGCTGGCCGATGGCGATGATGACCGTGTCGCACGGCACCAGCTCCTCGGAGCCCGCCACGACCTCGAAGCCGATCCGCCCGTCTTCCCCGGGCGCGGTCGGCCGCGTGCGCGCGCAGCGCACGCCGGTCACGCGGCCGTCCTCCCCGACGATCTCGATGGGCTGGAGCTGATCGACGACCTCGACGCCCTCCTCGATGGCCTCCTCCACCTCATCGCCGCGCGCGGGCATGTCCTCGAAGCGGCGCCGGTAGACCAACGTGACGCGGTCGGTGAGCCTGACCGCGACCCGCGAGCTGTCCACCGCGACGTCGCCGCCGCCGATGACCACCACGTGCTCGCCCAGCTCCACCGGCTCCCCGAGCGCGTGCGCGCGCAGCATCGACACGCCCTCCAGGACCCCGTCGAGGTCCTCACCGGGCACATTGAGCCTGCGCTGCCGATGCCCCCCCACGGCCAGCAGGATGGCTGCGTAGCCCTCCTCGCGCAGGTCATCGATGGTGATGTCCGTCCCGACCGCGACGCCGGTGCGGATCTCGACTCCCAGCTTCTCGATCTCCGCGATCTCGTGCTCGACCACGGCGGCGGGCAGGCGGTACTCCGGGATCCCGACCGCAAGCATTCCGCCGGGAACCGGCAGCCGCTCGAAGACCGTCGAGCGGTAGCCCAGCAGTGCGAGCCGGTAGGCGGCAGTCAGCCCGCCCGGGCCCGCGCCGACGATGGCGACACGCTCGGGCTTCGGCGGTGGCGCCTCCGGCGTTCCGGGCAGGTAGCGCCCGCCGTGGTCGGCGGCGAAGCGCTTCATGGCGGCGATGGAGATCGGGTCATCCACATCACCGCGCGTGCACTCGGTCTCGCACGGATGGTGGCAGCAGCGCCCCAGCACGCCCGGGAAGGGGTGGTTCTGCTTGATCAGGCGCAGGGCGTGGTCAATCTTGCCCTCCGCGATCAGGTTCAGGTAGCCCTGCACGTCCTCGTTGATGGGGCACTCGAAGCGGCATGGGGCGGTGCCGCGTGGTCGGATCTCCGCGACGATGTCATGGCTGCGATCGACGTCCTCGAGCGCGACGACCCGGTCGTTGAGCGCGCCACGCACCTCGTCGAAGCTCTCGATGCCCCGGCGCTCCATGAACTCGAGCAGTTGCGCGTTCAGGCGCGTGAGGATGTCGTAGCCCTCGAGATAGATGCCCGTGCACACCTGCACGGTGTCCGCGCCGGCCATCATGTACGCGACCGCGTGCTCGGGCTCGGAGACGCCGCCACTGGCGCTGATCTGCAGGCCCGTCTGCGGCGCGATGGTGTTGACCCAGCGCAACACGAAGTTGCGCGCCCACGGCCCGCCGTGGCCCGCGTACCCGCCGTGCATGACCGGCAGGCCGGTCTCCACGTCAACCTCCAGGCCGGTGAAGCGGTTGAACAGCGTGATGCCCTCGACGCCGATCTTCTCGACCTCGTGGACGAAGCTGGGCGGCGAGGTGAGCTGCGGAGTGAGCTTGACGATCAGCGGCAGGTCGATCTGCGCGCGCACGCCCTCCACGACCTCAAGGATGCGCCGCTCCACGTCCTGACCGCTGAAGGCGATCGAGCCGTGCGGGCAGGAGACGTTCAGTTCCATGGCAGCGGGCTGCGCCTCGGCAATGATCGCGGTGTTCTTCAGCCAGCTCTCCAGGCTCTGGCAGTCGATGTTGGCGATGACGGGGATAGACAGGGCCTCACGTGTGCGCGCCAGCTCCTCGGCATAGCCGTGGGCGTCCTTGCTGCTGGCCTGCTCGTAGGAGTAGAAGGTGAAGGCGTTACGGTCGGCGACCTCGTGCTCAATGATGCGGTAGCGCGGCGCGGGCGAGGTGCGCATGCTCACGACGTCGGAGAAGCCCTTCATGATCACCGCGCCGGCGCCGGCATCCTCGGCGCGCTTCATCAGGTCGAGGCCCTGGGTGATGGCGGCGGAGCCGGCGATGAGCGGGCTGGGCAGCGTCAGGCCCATGAACTGCGTGGTCAACGATGGCACGGTAGCGTTCCTCCGGGAAGGCGCGACAGGGCGCCTGTGAGGCTCTTCGGGGCCGGCATAGCTTACCACCAGCGGGGGGTGGCGTCAACCGTGCCTGCGGCGCCTGCACGCAGGTCAGGCACGCTCCGGCGGCGAAGGGCACAGAACCGGGACAGGCCATCAATGCATTCACGTCAACTCGCGGCACGAGGGGCAGGAGGTTGACACGATGAGACTGCGCACGCGGTTCTTCATCATCGCCATGGCGGTGAGCATGTCACTGGCGGGCTTCAGCGCGATGGCCGCGGACAACGTTCAGGTCACCCTCGACGGAACGGACATCACCCCCGGCGAGCCCATCCTCATGTGGGATATGATCTTCCCGCTGCTGCCCGCGCAGTCGTACCTGCAGGCGCTGGGCGCCACCGTCGGCTGGGACGCCGCGGCCGAGCAGCTCGACGCCGAACTGCCCGGCATCCACCTCGTCATGTGGGCGGGTCGCAACTGGGCCACCGTCAACGGGCAGCGTGAGAACATGGAGTACGGGCTGGAGACGATCAGCGGCGTGCCCTACGTCCCCGGGCCCGCGACGGCGCGCCTGCTGGGCTTCAACGCCGATTTCAGCGCCGACACGCTGGTGCTGGCCATCACGTCGCCCGCGGCGCCTGAGGTAGAGATGCAGCTCGCGGCGACGCTGCTGGCGCCGCCCGGGGAGGGCGTGCCGGTTGTGCTGACGGTGCGCGAGCAGGAGAGCGGGCGCGTGCGCGACGTGCCGCTCGACCAGCGGGCCACCATCGCGCGCGGCCGCACCGGCGACCCGGCAACGCCGGCCACCGTGGATGACCTGCAGCCGGGCGATCTGCTCGACCTGGGGCTCACTCGCCAGGGCGTGGCCGCGACGGTGAGCGCCTCCTACGGCCAGCAGCTCGGCACCATCGCTTCAATCCAGGGCAATCAGCTTCAGCTCCAGGAGGGCGGCGTCTTCCCCCTCGGCGAGGGCGTCTCGGCGGTGGGCTCGGATGGTACGCCCCTGCATGTGCTCGGGACGGCGGGAGAGGCGGCAATCCTGCGTCTAAACCCGGCCACGAACGCCGTCTGGGGCATCTTCTCGCAGCGTCGCGGGAATCCGGTGCCGCCTGACGCCGCCGAGCCGGTCATCGCCGGCTTCTTCGTCCCGGGCTACGATACGCCGCTGACGGCGGGGGAGACGCTGCAACTCGTCATGCTGGGCAGCGCGGGCGGCACCGCGACCGTGCTGCTGCCCGGGCAGGCGACGGCGCTGACGCTGGCGGAGATCGCGCCCGGCGTCTACGCCGCGGACCTCGAGATCCCCGACGGCATGGAGATCGCCAGCACGCGCCTCACCGGCCGACTGGCCAACGCCGCCGGACAGAGCGCGAGCGTGCAGAGCACCGTTGAGGTGATGGTGGACACGCTGCCGCCGCGCGTGTACAACATGACGCCTCCGCCTGACGGGGTCGTGGAGGCCGTGCAGCCGCGCATCAGCGCGAGCTTCCAGGATCGCGGGCCCTCCGGTATCGATCCATCCAGCGTGTCCGTGACGCTCGACGGCCGGGATGCGAGCCCGCGCGCCGAAGTGACCGCCACCGGCTTCGTGCGCACCCCCGAGCGTCTGACGCCCGGCCGACACAGCTTCGGCGTCGAGGTCTCCGACTTCGCGGGGAATACCGCCATGGAGAGCTGGGAGTTCATGGTGGCGGCGACCGGCCCGCAGATCGTCGGCGTCACCCACGACGCCGCCGGGCCGCTGCGCCCCGGCGACACCATCGCGGTGTCGGCGACGGTGGCGGCCACCGGGCAGCGTGCCAACTTCGAGATCGCCGGCGTGGTCAACGGCGTCGCCATGCAGCTCGAGCCCGGCACCACCACCTACACCGGGACGTACACCGTGCGGGAGGCCGACCGGGTCGACAACGGGCAGGTGACGGTGCACTTCACCGATGCGGGCGGCACGGTCCATGACGCGACGGCGGACACCCCCGTGAGCATCGTCGCGCCCGAGCCGGAGGTCGAGGCGCCCGCCGCGGCCGCCTTCAGCATCACCGCCCCTGAGCAGGGTCAGCAGACCGGGCGCAACATCACGCCCGCGGGGACCGGCCCCGCCGGGGAGCGCGTGCAGTGGGTGATCACCTATCAGAAGCTCATCCTCGGCGGCGAGGTGGCGCGCGGCACGGCGACCGTCGCCGACGACGGCACGTGGCAGGCCGATGCGCCGGTGGATCTGAAGCTCCTGCTGGTGGGGATGGCCGATCGCTACACGCTCACGGCGCAGCTCCTCGGCGAGGGGGACGCGGTGGTGGATGAGGCCTCGGTCAACTTCACGGCGCGCGAATAGACGCGCGCAGCGCGGTGACGGCTGGTCTTGCGACTGAGAGCGGCACCTCAGCCGGGGGGCTGTTCGTCGTCGCGAGTGCTCGTCAGGTCCGCCACGATGTCGGCCAACTCATCGAGCCTGAACGGTTTGTGGATGTGCGGCAGGCCGGTGCGGTCGAAGAACTCCTGGGTGCGCGGGCTGAGGATGTCGCCCGTGGCGACGATCAGGCGCCGCGCGATCTCGGGACGCCGCTCGAGCAGCGCCTCGCAGACCTCCTCACCGCTCATGCCCGGCAGGCGCATGTCGCAGATGATGACGTCGAAGTCCCCCCCGAGCGCGGCTTCGAGCCCCTCCTCGCCACTCGCCGCGATGTTGACGGGGTGCCCCAGGCGGCCCAGGTACTCGCTCACCAGCGTGCACAGCGCAGGCTCGTCATCGATGAAGAGAACCCGGGACTCAGACGCCGGGACGGCGGGCAGATCGTCCTCAGGGCCACGGCAGTCGGTCTCCGCCGACAGCGCGGCGGTCGCCGGCAGCGTCATCGTGAAGCGTGCGCCGGGCTGGGCGTCCTCGTACTCGATGGCGCCGCCATGGTCCTCCACGATGCGTCGGCAGATGTTCAGCCCAAGGCCCGTCCCCTGATCCCGTGGCTTAGTGGTGAAGAACGGCTCGAACACTCGCCCGGCCAGGCGCGGGGGGATGCCCGGGCCGTTGTCGGCCACGCACACCCGGACTTGCCCATCCCCGGCCACGGTGCTGACCGACAGCGTTCCGCCGCCCTGCTCGCGGAGCGCGTAGTAGGCGTTGTCCACGAGGTTGTAGACCACCTGCTGGAGCTGACCGTAGTCGGCGAAGACATCCGGCAGGTCCCCGAGCGTGGTCACCACCTCGATGTCCGACGCGCGCAAGTCGTAGGCGCGCAGGTTGAGCACGGCGCGCACCAGGTCGTTCATGCTGAACGAGATCATGCGATCGTCGGTCTGTCGCGCGAAGTTGAGCAGATTCCTGGCCACATGACGGCAGCGCTCGGCCTCGACGGCGATGGTGCGCATGGTGTCGGCCTCATCGGTGCCGGCGAAGCGCGCCTTGAGCATCTCGGCATAGCCGGCGATGGTGGTCAGAGGGTTGTTCAGCTCGTGCGCCACACCGGCGATGAGCGTGCCCACCGACGCCAGCCGATCCGCCTGGATGAGCTGGGCGCCCAGCTCCTTCTCGGCGGTCACATCGCGCGCGATGCCGTGGATAGCCTCGGCACGCCCGGCGCGGCGCAGCACGTTGGCGCGAAGCTGCACCACGATGACGCGGCCGTCGGCGCACAGGAAGCGCAACTCCACCTGCTCGTTCCTCGCCTCCTCTGCCAGTAGGTCGCGCACGTAGGCGCGCGCCGCCGATTGCGACTCGGGCGTGACCACGTCCCAGAAGCACAGGTGCGAGAACTGCTCACGCGTGTAACCCAGGATCTTGACCGCCGCATGGTTCACGTAGAGGAAGTTGCCGTCCAGGTCATGCGTGTAGATGGCGTCATTGGCGTTCTCCGCCAGCTCGCGGTAGCGCCGCTCCGACTGTGCCAGCCGCTCTTCCGCCCGCCACCTCGAGGTGACATCGCGCGCCACCCGCACACAGCCGAACACGATGCCCTCGTCATCGCGCAGCGGCATCACCTGGATCTGATGCACGCGTCCGCGGATGCGGTGCATGCGGGTCCCCGGCACACTGCCCGACTCGAAGCAGGCAACCAGCATGTCGTGGAGCACGGCGGCCTCGGCCTCAGTCGCAGCCGGGAAGGCCTCGCCGAGCAGCAGGCCGGTCATCTCGCCCTCGCTCTTGCCGGCGAAGCGCTGCGCCGCCGCGTTGGCGGCGACGATGCGCCCCTCCCTGTCATGCACCGTCACCAGCTCGGTGATCGCGTCAAAGGTCTGGCGCCAGCGGTCGCCCGCCAGGCGCACGTGTTCGAGCAGCAGCATGTGCTGGATGATGATCCCCAGGTGGCCCGCGGCGTTGCTGAGCGTGTCGACGTCCGCGTCGGACAGTCGCTGACCATCGGCCATGCCCATGACCAGCACACCGACCAGCCCTTCCAGCCCTGCGAGTGGCAGTGCGACCGCGTGGAGGGTGTCGTCGGCGCCCCCACTTGACGGATCAGACTCGGGCGGCTCGTGCGTGAAGCGCACCGGCTCCTGCTGCTGCGCTGCGCGGCTCACCGGATGGTCGCTCGACGCATCGACCTCGTCGGGCAGGCCCAGCGCCGGCTCTGTGCGGTGGGAGACCACGAGCCGGGCGCCGTCGGCGCTGCGCAGGTAGGTGGCCGCCCACGCCGCGCCCAGCAGCTCGCGCACGCGGTCAGTGGCCGCGCTCACCATCGGCTCGAGGCGCGGCGCCGCGATGGCCGCGCTGGCCACGCTGTCGATGAGGGCCAGGCGCTGCTGGCGCTCGATGGCGAGCCGTTCGGCCCGATAGACATGTGCCGCCAGCGCGTTGCCGATCAGGATCGTGCCCAGCACGCGGACGATGTGTGCCGTCCAGAAGGTGGTCTCGCCCGGCAGTGTGCGCGTCGCGGTCAACAGCACGGAGATGGCCCACAGGAAGTATGCGGCGCCGAACATGCGCGACACGACTCCCCCCAGCGGCCTCCGTTCCCAGGTGATCCAGGCGCACGCCAGCAGCGCCGCGGCGATGGCCACGCGCAGGCCCTGCTGGAACATCTGGAAGGCATCCGCCGAGGATGCGGCGAGGATCGCCGCCCGCAGGGAGGGCCAGAACGGGAGGAGCCACACGAACACGGTGACGATCAGCGCGACGGCCGCCGCACCCCACAGCAGCGCCCGGCCCAGCCGAGTGTGCCCCTCACCGTCCGGATCCGTGGCGGTCAGCGACAGCGTGCCCCAGCAGATCAGCACACCCGCCATCGCCATGGACAGAGTCAGCGCCGCCTGGTACAGGCCGGGCTGTCCGTGGAAGAGGTAGTCGGGGACCATACGCAGGGCCAGCAGCGCCAGTCCGAATGCCAGCAGCAGGTAGCCTGCCCGCTGCTTGCGGTCGTGCAGCACCAGGAGCAGGTAGATGCCCGCACCGAGGCACAGGAAGTCGATGATGTTGAGCACGGCGTATGCGCTGTCCGCCGCCGGCCCGCCGGAATACGGGGTCACAGCCCATCACTCACACTGGCTTGCGGACGCCCTGGGATCCGCTGCGCGCGCAGGCAGTGGCCCCGCCTGCCCGACGCCATGGTACACGCCGCATTGACCGACGTCAACCGTGAGAGTAAGCTTACACCGTCTCGTCCATCCTCGCGCCATCGTCGCGGATGGCGGCGGCGAGCGGAGGAGATCCGCATATGCACACGTTGCCGGCGGTGGGCGGACTGGTGGCGCCGCTACTGTTGGCGGCGCCTGTCGCCGCACACAGCCTGACCGTTGCAGCAGTCCAGACGCCGTTGCGCCTCTACAGCGATGAGGCGCAGTTCCGCGCGCAGATGACCGAGGCCGTCGCCCGGGCCATGCAGCACTCACCCGACCTGATCGTCTTCCCCGAGCACGTCGGGACCGGCCTCGTGACGCTTGGCGTGGGCGACGCCGACCGCCTCGACTCGCTCCCGGCCGTCGTGGGGGCCCTGCTGGAGGACGGCGGGGAGGGCGTGCAGGAGATGATCGCCGCCGGTGCATCCGCCCCACGGGCCATCCTGCTCGTCAGATCCGAGCGTATGCGCTCGGTTTACGTCGGCGTGTTCTCGGAGCTGGCACAAATGAACGACGTTCACATCGTCGCCGGCAGCATCCTCCTGCCGCACGAGGACGCCCGTGACGGTGCCGTGCACAACACGTCGCTGCTCTTTGCCCCGGACGGCGCAGTGGACGGGGGCGTGGACAAGGTCAACCTGATCCCGGTCGAGGCCGCCGACGGCCTGGACATCGTTCCCGGCGATCCGGGTCAGGTCGGTCCCTGGGAGACCGCCATCGGCACGCTTGCGCCCCTCATCTGCCTCGACGCCTGGGATACGCGGCTCGCGGCCTCCCTGGTGGAGCGCGGCGGACAGATGCTGGTGGTGCCTTCCGCCAACCCCGAGCCCTGGACCGCCGAGGAGCTGGCCGAGCGCAAGCAGGGCATGTTCGCGCGCGTGCGAGAGCTGGGCGTGCCGGGGGTGGAGGCGTTCGCGGTCGGCTCCCTCGCCGGTGTGCCCTTCGAGGGCCGGAGCTGGATTCTGGCGCCCGATGCCGAGGCGCCAGAAGGCGTGCGCACTCTCGCGCAGGCGGACAGCCCGACCGAGCCACAGGTCATCGCAGCCACGGTCGAACTGCTCGCTCGTTGATGGTCGGGGTCGTCAGATGTACGCCTGGTCGTGCTCCGGGCCGGTCTGCCCGGGCCCCAGGTCACCCGTCGTCTCGCCGCGATGCTCCTCGAGGTACGTCTCCAGCCATGCCTGCATCTCGGCCGCGGTCTCCGGGTGCTCCGCGATGACGTTGGTCAGCTCCTCCGGATCGGCCTCCAGGTCGTAGAGTTCGCGGCGGCCCGGCCCCCGTGCCTCGGGCATCTGCGTCCACGGCGCGATGTAGTTCCAGCGCCGGTTGCGTACCGAGGCGTGGTGGCCGAAGGCGCTGATGATTTGCTCGCGCTCGCTGTCGCGCCCCTCGACCGCCAGCGGCCAGATGTTCTCGCCGTTGCAGCGCTCGGGGATGTCCTCGCCGATGATGCTCAGCGCGGTGGGCATGATGTCCTGGTGCTGAACGAACCCTCCTACGCGCGCCCCCGCCGCCTCGCCGTCGGGATGGCGGATCAGCAACGGCACCTGCGTGACCTGGTTGCGCAGGCGGTTCTCGCCCTTGTGGATGTCGCCCTGCTCGCCCATCATGCAGCCGTGGTCCGAAGTGAACACGATGAGCGTGTCATCGAGCCGGTCCTCGTCGGCGAGCGTGTCCAGCAGGTGCCCGATCCAGCGGTCCACCAGCGTGCACTCGCCCGCGTACCCCGCCTGCACGCAGCGGAATAGATCCTCGGACATCTGGTCCACGCGCCCGGGCGGGAACGCCGACCTGTAGGGGTCGAAGTCCGGGTCATACTTGCGGCCGTAGGCGGCCGGCGGGTCCCACGGCTCGTGTGGGTCGAAGCAATCGATCCACATGAAGAACGGGTAGTCACCGCGGAAGCCGCGCACCCAGTCGGCGGCCCTGGTGAACACGCGCCCGGCCAGGCTGTCGGCATCGCTCTGCCACTGCACCCGCCCGTTGATGTGCTGCACCAGCCAGTGATGCGGGTCCTGCGGACCGCCGCTCCAGCTTGTCACGGTCGGCCAGACGTCCTTCACGCGGTCGAGGTCGCGCCAGTTGTACCTGTCGTCCTCCACGCCGCGCACCCAGTACCAGTACTCCATGCCGCGGTGGAAGTTCTTCCCCGGCTTCATCATGTGGTACACATCGGTGACCATGCACGTGGCGTAGCCGCGGTCCAGCAGGTGCTCGGCCAGGGTCACGTCCTCGTAGAACAACGGGTGCCAGCCCGGCGCCGTCACCTTGTCGGAGTGCTGCGGGTGGTGTTCGAAGGGCCGCCCGGTCACGAGCACCCGGCGCGCGGGCAGCGTGGGCAGGCCCTCACCGAAGGCCTGCTCGTAGAGTGCCGACTCCGTGGCCAGCGCGTCGAGATTCGGCGTCTCGATCCAGTCGTTTCCGTAGCAGCCGAGGTAGTCCCATCGGAAGGTGTCCGAACAGATCAGGATCAGGTTCATGACCCGCGACTCCTTTGCGGAGCGGCATCAACGACACGGTGGCGGTCATTTCGCCGCTTCCGCCCGCCGCCCTGCCCCGTGCTCGACACCGGCCACCGGCGGGCGCGCCTCGGCGTCCCCTCCCCAGTAGCGCCGCTTGAGCCGCAGCGCCACGTTCACCAGGCCGATGAGCACCGGCACCTCGACCAGCGGCCCGATCACCGCGGCGAACGCCTCGCCGGAGGTGATTCCGAACACCGCGACCGCCACCGCAATGGCCAGCAGGAACATCAGCACCGGCCCGATGATCCAGTTCTGGACCAGAGATAAGCTCAGCACCCGCCAGTTGCGGAAGACATCACCCGGCTCCTCGTAACGCACCTTCGCCAGCGGGGGATACATCATCAGGATCAGGCCGATGGCCAACGGCAGCGAGGTCGTGCCCACCTGAGTGGCCTCGTTCAGGCCTCGCACAAGCTCGGGCAGCAGGTAGCCCAGTCCGACGCCAAACGCCATCGCCAGGAAGATCTACAGGGTCAGGTAGCGGTCGAGAAATGACAGCGAGCGCGTCACCGACTGTGCCATCGGTGTTACTCCGGGGAGAGGCTAAGCCGTGTGAATCATGTAGAGGCCGGCGAGGATGACCAGGGCTCCGCAGATGCGCTTGACGATGATGGTACCTCGCGAGCGCTCGTTCCAGTCCAGATACCCCTGAACCAGCTCGGTTGACGTGCCTGCCGCCACGATGACCGAGCAGTGGCCGACCCCGTACATGAGCAGCAGCGCCGCGCCATAGAGCAGGTTGCTGCTCGCCACTCTGAAGGCCACCGCCAGCATCGGCGCCATGTAGGCGAAGGTGCACGGGCCGAGCGCAATGCCGAACACCAGGCCCAGCACCAGCGCCGCCCAGACGCCGCTGCCGTAGCGTGAACTGACCTGGGCCCCGCCGAAGTTGAGCTTGATGATGTCGAGCAGGTAGAGGCCGACGAGGATGAAGATGGCCGCCACGAAGTAGTTGCCCCAGGGCCCGACATCGCCCAGCATTCGGCCCATCGACGCGGTGATGACCCCGATGAGCGCAATGGTGACCAGAATGCCCGCGGCGAACACCGTCGCCAGCACGAACGCCCGCCGCATGGTGACGCGCCCCTGTCCCTGGATGAAGCCCACGATCAGGGGGATGCTGCCGAGGTGGCAGGGGCTGAGCAGGATGCTCAGGATGCCCCACACGAAGGCCCCTCCCAGCGCGATCAACGCAGTACCCTCAACCGCGCGTGTCAGGCCGATGAAGAGCTGCTCCACGCTACTGCACCCCGATCTCCTGCAGTTGGGCCATGATCTCCTCTTTGGGGAGGAAGCCGACATGGCGGAAGACCTCGCGCCCGTCCGCGTCGAAGAAGACCTGAACCGGGATCGATCGGATGCCGTAGCGGGCGGCCAGGATCGGCTCCTCGCGCACCGGGACGAACAGCACGGTGCACTTGCCCGCCAGCTCGGTCTCCAGCTCAGCGAGGATCGGCGTCATCATGTCACACGGCCCGCAACCCTCAGAGCCGAAGTCCACGAGCGCCGGCAGCCCCGCGCGCCGCGCCCGGTCAACGGCATTGTCCAGCTCAGTCTTCGCCGCCTGCGCCACGAAATCGGCGTCCACTTCGACGCGCACCCGCTCGCTGAGCGCGTCGATGTGTTCAGTGACCGCATCCTGGCGCTTCATGTTGAGCACATAGGGCCGCAACTGCGCGTGGACCTCCAGTAGGTTGCCCCGCCGAACATTGACGGGTTGGCGTCGAAGAACGCGCGCACCTCGGTCTCCTCCACCGTCACCGCGTCGGCGATGCTCTGGATGTAGTCATCGATCAGGGCACCGCTCTCCGGGTCCCGTCCGTTTTCGACCGCCCACTCCCGAGCCTCGGCCGCGAGCAGGGCTTCGATGGCGAGGTTCTCGAGCAGGAAGAACGGGTAGTCGCGCACCTGCTCGTTGGCGCCGCCCGCGGCCGCCCGGCGCTCGATCTCGGCGCCCAGTTGCCCGCGCGTGAGCGACACCTCGTCGGCGCGCAGCAGCAGGTCGTCGGGCAGATCGGTCAGCACCGCGGCCCGCAGCGCCCCGACGCTCAGCCCCAGGTACGTCGCGTCGAGCGTGTCGGCCTCGCCGATCGCGCCCTCCTCAGTGGCCGCCGGCGCTTCGGTGGTTCCTGCGGTGGTGGGGGGGGCAGCCCACGAACATCATGCCCATCGCACCCATGGTTGCGATGCCTGCACCGATCAGCAACGCTCCCCGGTTAGCCAATGATCCCCAACTCCTTGAGCTTCACATCGATCTCTTCCCTGGGCCAGTAGCCGATGTGTCGGAAGACCTCGCGTCCACTCGCGTCGTAGATGACCTGGGTCGGGATCGTCTGCACGTCATACTTCTGGCCCAGCTCCGGGTTCGCCCAGACATCGGCGAAATCGACCTGGAGCCTGCCCGCATGGTCGGCGCGCAGCTCGTCAAGGATCGGCTGC
>JALGVA010000215.1 GCA_029820295.1 Candidatus Zipacnadia bacterium | reverse complement strand
TGCCTCCACGTACAGGATAGCACCGCCCGCGGGGGGAGTCAAGCGACCGCGCGCGACCGCTCGAGTCCACATCGTTCCGTGCCACGGGCGCCGCGCCCGTGGCGCGTTGCGGGCGAGCAGATGCCTCGCGGCACGACTGCCCATTGAACCGCCCGCAAGGTGCTCGCCGGCGAGGTGGACATCGCCGAGGCCATGCGCGTGACCGCGTTCATGCCCGACTACGATTGACCGGCCGCCCGTGCCGCTGCCGTTCGCCGTTGGCTGATAGCTGGTAGCTCGCAGCCGAGAGCTGGCAACCGGCAGTTGCCAGCTCCCGTCACAGCTCGCCGGCGTCGAGCTTGCGCAGCATCTCGGCGGCGGTGCGCCCGGCCCACTTCTCGGGCGCGAGGTCGCGGGCGCTCTCCCATGCCGCGCGGGCGGCGGCGATGCGGCCCGCGCGGTAGTAGGCCTCGCCCCGGTAGAAGTGCGCGCTGGCGTATTCCGGGTCGTTCTCGATGGCCCGGCCGAGATCGTCGATGGCGGCGGGAACGTCGCCGATCTGCAGGTTGATGAGGCCGCGGTTGTGCCACGCGCGCGCGAAGTCGGGGTTGATCTGCAGTGCGCGGTCGCAGTCGTCGAGCGCGGCCAGGAAGCTCTTCGACTCGAAGCGCACGCGCGCGCGCGCGAGGTAGGCGACGGCGTAGTCGGGCCGCACCTGCACGGCGTGTGTCAGCGCCTCCAGGGCGCGGTCGAGCTGCCCCCGCTGGCGGTAGATGTGTGAGCGCTCCAGGTGCGCCTCGACCAGCGTGTCGTCGAGGTCGCCGGCGGTGACGAAGTCCTGCAGCGCCTCGTCCTGGTCGTCCAGCAGCAGGCGCGCGAGCCCCCGCACATAGTAGACCATCGCGTCGGTGCTGTCGGCCTCGATGGCGCGCGTGCAGATGGCGGCGGCCTGCGCGGCGTCTCCGCGCGCGCCGTCGGCATCGCCCAGCGACTGCTGCGCGTTCGCCCGCCCCACCAGCGCGAGCGCGACTTCGGGCCGAGCCGCGAGGGCGGCTGCGAAGTCCTGGCCGGCGGCCTCGTATTCGGCCTGTCCCAGGCGGATGATGCCGCGCCGGGCGAGCGCCTCGGCGTTGGTGGGGTCCTCCGCGAGGACCATGTCACACAGGGCGAGGGCCTCGGCGATGCGGCCCTGGAACCCCAGCGCGCGCACCCACCCGAGCAGCTCCTGGTGCTCGGCGGTGGGCTGTGCGGCGGCGAAGGGGCACAACAGGACGATGAGGGCGGCCGCGACGGCCGCGCGGCATGGTGGCATCATGACAGATCCAGGAGGCGCATGGGTTGTGGGCCAGCGCAGGTTCGTTGCCGGGCGCCCCGGTTCCTTCGCCGCGCGCGAACTGGCTCGCTCGATGATAGCGATCACAAGAACGGGGCGCCCGGTGTGGGCGCCCCGTCGGTTCCCCTGATCGTGGGACAGGCCTCCCTGCCGGCCGGGCGCTACGCCTCGCCTGCCTTCTTCAGGAGTTGCTCCCACTTCCAGTCGACCCACTCCTGCACCGCCGCACGCACCTCGGCGCCCTCGTCGCTGCGGAACAGGTGCCGGAAACGCGCCTGAGGCTCGAGGAAGACCTCGATGGGCTGCTTCTCCTTGGGCTTGTAGGTGATCTTGTACTCACCGTACTCGACCTCATACAGCGGCCACAGACAGGTATCGGCGGCGAGCTGCGAGATCTCCGGCGTCAACCCGCCGTCGTGGCCCCAGCCCAGCGGGCACGGGGTCAGCACGTTGATGAACGCCGGACCCGGCGTGTTGAAGGCCTTCTCGGCCTTGTTCACGATGTCGCGCCAGCGCCCCGGAATGGTCTGCGCGACATAGGGGATGTCGTGCGCGACCATAATCTCGGTAAGGTCCTTGCGGTTCTGGCGCTTGCCGGGGATGACCGTCCCGGCCGGGCTGGTGGTGGTGTGCGTGCCCTTGATGGTCGCCGACGAGCGCTGCACGCCGGTGTTCATGTAGGCCTCGTTGTTGAGGCATACGTAGAGGAAGTCGTGGCCGCGTTCGACGGCGCCCGACAGCGCCTGGATGCCGATGTCGTAGGTGCCGCCATCGCCGGCGAAGGCCACGAACTTGTAGTCCACGGCCGGGTCGAGCTTCCCCTGGCGCTTGAGCGACTGGTACATGGCCTCCACGCCCGACGCGGCGGCCGCGGCGTTCTCGAAGGCGATGTGCAGCCACGGCACGTTCCACGCAGTGTACGGGAAGATGGTGGTGGACACCTCGAGACAGCCGGTGGCGTTGGTGACCAGCACCGGGTTCTCGGTGGCCATCAGGATCTGGCGGACGGCGATGGGCTCGCCGCAACCCGGGCAGAGGCGATGACCCCCGGTGAGGCGCACGTCGCGGTGTGACAGTTCCTTCAGCGTAGGCATCGTTACCCTCCTACTCCCTCAGGCCCAGGAAGCTGACCGGCTCGCCCGGCTGCCCGCTCTCGGCGATCCCGGCGAGGTCGTCCAAGCACGTCGCCAGGTCGTCGGGCAGGATCTCGCGACCGCCCAGACCGTAGATGTAGTTGTTCACGGGGATCTGCTGGCCGTAGCTGTACAGCGCGGATGTGACCTCGGCATAGAGCGGCCCGGCGTGTGCGCCGAAGGACGCGGCGCGGTCGAGCACGGCGATGGCGGACGCGCCGCTCAGCGCCTCGGCGATCTCCTCAGCCGGGAAGGGCCGGAAGGCCCGCAGCTTGAGCATGCCGGCCCTGACGCCGTCGGCACGCGCGGCCTGCACCACGTCGCGCAGTGTGCCGCAGGTGGAGCCCATGCCGATCACGACCAGCTCAGCGTCGTCGAGCATGACGCTCTCGAACAGGCCGTACTCGCGACCGAAGGTCTCGCCGAAGCGCTTACCTTCGGCGACGATGGCCTCCTTGGCGGGCGGGTAGGCCTCCATCTGGCTGCGCTTGTGCTCGAAATAGTAGTCGTAGAGGTCGAGCGGGCCGAAGGTCAGGGGGGTGTCGATGTCGAGCATGGGGTTGATGGCCTGATAGGGGCCGATCCACTCGCGCACGGCCTCGTCGTCCTCGACCTCGAGGAGTTCGTAGGAGTGCGACAGCAGGAAGCCGTCGAGGCAGTTCATGACCGGCAGGCGCACCTCTTCGCGCTCGCCGATGGCGACGGCCTGGATCAGATTGTCGTAGGCCTCCTGCACGTCCTCGGCGTAGAGCTGGACCCAGCCGGTGTCGCGCGCGCCCATGGTGTCGGAGTGGTCGCAGTGGATGTTGATGTTGCCCGACAGCGCGCGGTTGACGACCGACAGGATGACCGGCTGGCGCAGCGAGGAGACGATGTAGAGGATCTCCCACATCAGCGCCAGGCCGTTGGCCGAGGTGGCGTTCATGACGCGCCCGCCCGCCACCGCGGCGGCCAGGCACGCGCTCATGGCCGAGTGCTCGGACTCGACGGCGACGAAGTTGGTGTCCACCGCGCCGTCGGCGACGAACTGGGCGAAGTTTTGCACGATCTCAGTGGACGGGGTGATGGGGTAGGCGGCGACGACGTCGGGGTTGATCTGCCGCATCGCCTCCGCGACGGCCTCGTTGCCCTCCATCGCAGTCTGCTTGCCCATAGTCACGCCTCCTCCCGGCTGCTCGGCTGCTCTTCGGTGAACTCGCCGCCGGGCACCATCTCAATGCAGTCCTTGGGGCACACCCGGGCGCAGATCGCGCAGCCCTTGCAGTGCTCGGGGCTGAAGCCCAGGCCCTTGACCGACTCGTCCTTGACGTAGACCGCGTTGTCGGGGCAGTAGACCCAGCAGAACAGGCAGTCGATGCAGCACTCGTCGTCGCGCACCGGATGCTCGTTGCGCCAGCCGCCGACGTTGTACTCCTGGGCGTTGCCCGCCTGCGGGATGATCCCGCCGCGCTCCATCTCGTGCCACGTGGCATCTGGGGGGTAGTGGCTCATTGCGTGACCTCCTCGTACGCGCGCTCGAGCGCGGCGTAGTTGGCCTCGATGGCGGCCTGCGAGAGCTTGCCGCCCAGCCGCTCATTGACCGCGTGCTTGAGCGCCTCGAGGCCGGCGATGCCCGCGGCCTTCGCCATCGCGCCGAGCATGGGGGTGTTGGGGATCGGCCGGCCGATGGTGTCCATCGCCACCTGGGTGGCGTTGACCACGAAGACCCTGACCTTCGGGTTGCCGAGCCGCGCGCGGATCTCGTCCGCGCTCTGGTCGGTGTTGACGACGAGCACGCCGTCCTCGCCCATGCCATCGGTCACGTTCTCGGTGGCGAGCAGCGTGTCGTCGAGAACGCCCACCACGTTGGGGTGCTTGACGCTCGAGCGCAGGCGGATGGGCTCGTCGCTGATGCGCACGTATGACTTCATCGGCGCCCCGCGACGCTCGGCGCCGTACTCGGGGAAGGCGTTGATCCTCCAGCCCTCCTCAGCGGCGGCCACGGCCAGGATGTAGCCGGCGGTCTTCGCGCCCTGCCCACCCCGACCGTGGAAGCGAACTTCGGTCAATTGTGCCATGGACTATCCTCCTCGGTCTGCTACCGGCACGCTGGCCGGCTGGCTTATTGGTTCGCAGCCATGCGCCTCCCGGACCGTGCCGGCCCCGGGGTGATTGTCAGTCGGACATCTCGGTGCGACCGCGCACCGCGCGCGCCACCGTCACCTGGTCGGCGTAGTCGAGATCGGCGCCCACCGGCAGCCCCAGCGCCAGCCGCGTCACCCGCACGCCCGGCTCGACGAGCACCTCGCGCAGGAACTGCGCGGTGGCGTCGCCCTCGACCGTCGGCGGCGTGGCCAGGATAACCTCGGTGACGCCCAGCTCGTCCACGCGCTCGAGCAGCTCGGCGATGCGCAGCTCCCCGGGCCCCACGCCCTCGACCGGCGAGAGCAGCCCGTCGAGCACATGGTAGAGGCCGTGATACTCACCCGCGCGCTCCAGCGCCGCCAGGTCCTTGGCGTCGGCGACCACGCAGATGGTGGCACGGTCGCGCCCGGTGTCCTCGCACACCGGGCAGCGCTCCTCGACCGACCAGTTGCCGCACTCGGCGCAGCGGCGGATCAGCCGGTGTACGTCCGTAATCGCGCGCGCCAGCCGCGCGGCCCGTTCGGGGCCCGCGGCCAGCACGTGGAAGGCCAGGCGCTGCGCGCTCTTGGGGCCGATGCCGGGCAGCGTCTCAAGCTGCTCGATCAGCTCCCGAATCGGCCGGGCGTAGCTGAGCATGCGTGGGAGACCGCCTCGTCCTTTCTCCGCCGGGAACGCGCCCCCTGTCGGGGCGCGTCACAAGTGGGTGTGGTCCGCCGCGCGGCGGACCCGTCAGAGGAGGTCGGGAAGCTCCATCCCCAGGCTCGCCAGGGGCAGGCATGAACTGAGCTTCTCGCGCTTGAGTTCGGCGGCCCGCCGCATCGCCTCACGCACGCCGGCGGCCACCAGGTCCTGCACCAGCTCGACATCGCCTTCGGCAATCACCTGCGGGTCGATCTCGACCCCCAGCACCTCGCCCAACCCGCTGACGGTCACCTTCACCGCGCCGCCACCGGCGCTGCCCACGATCTCCATCGCGCGCAGCTCGTCGGCAGCGTTC
The DNA here is from genome assembly GCA_029820295.1 of Candidatus Zipacnadia bacterium. Classification (GTDB taxonomy): domain Bacteria; phylum Armatimonadota; class Zipacnadia; order Zipacnadales; family UBA5352; genus JALGVA01. The sequence goes on along the minus strand of JALGVA010000215.1, from coordinate 1,500 downwards.
ACCATCTGCCGATGCACGCCCTCGACCTGAGACTCGATCATCCTCTGGAACGGGTTCAGCATTTCTATCTCCTGACCATGCGGACCGAGTTGGGCCGGCCCGGGTATTCGGCGTGTGCGGCGCCGCGACCTCGCCGCCGGGGGGCGACGCCCGTCACTCTTCGATGCCGTCGAAGTTAAGCTTCAACTCCTCGACCATCCTGTCCTGCTCATCGCCGCTCGCCGGGCCGGCCGCGGTCTCCGCGGGCTGTGCCTCCGGCGTCTCGGCCATGGCCGGCGGCTCCGCGCTCGACGGCTCCGCGCTCGGCGCCTCAGCGGACGACGCCTCCTCGGACGGCTCGGGCAGGGCGCAGCGCACATCCAGCCGCGTGCCGAACACCGCCTCAAGCGCGTCGCGCAGCCGTCCCACGTAGCCCTCCTCGACGCGATCGCGCGTCCATGGGAAGTCGGGCGGGAACTCCAGCGTCAGGCAGTCGGCCTCATACGCACCCGGCCGCGCCTGGCGCACCATGGCCAGCACGCTGAACTGTTCCGTCTGCTCCAACCGGCGGCACACCGTCGGCCAGTGCTCGCGCACCAGGTTCGCGGTCAGGCCGCCCTCGGGCAGCTCAATGGGCAGCTCCTCGGCCTCGGCGGCGGCCGTCTCCTCCGGCTGGGCCGTCTCCTCCGGCGCCGGCGGCTCGGCCGGGGAGGCCGGCTCAGGCGCCGATGGCTGTGACGTCTCCGGCGCGGGCTTCTCGGGGGCGGGCTGAGGCGGGGCTGTCGCCGGCGCGCCCTCGGCCGCGGACGCGAGGTGCGCCAGCGTGACCTCCAGCAGCAGCGACTGCTGCGCGGTCTCCTTGAGCCTCTGGCCGGCCTCGCCCAGGGCCTCGATGATCCCGGCGAGACGGCGCGAGCCGATGGCGGCGGCCTGCGCCTCCATGCGCTCGCGCCCCGCCGTCGGCGCCTGCATCCACCGTGGCGGGCTCACTCCCAGCGACAGGCGCAGCAGGTCGCGGAAATACAGGCCCAGGTCCTCCAGAAGCTGGCCGATGTCGCGGCCCGAGGCGACGATGGCGTCCACGGCCTCGAAGACCGCGCGGATGTCGCCGCCGGCGATGGCGTCCGCGAACGACGCCAGCAGCTCGGCGTCGGTCACGCCCAGCATGGTGTTGACGATCTCGAGCGTCACCGGGCCGCGGGCGAAAGCGATGGCCTGGTCGAAGATCGACTCGGCGTCGCGCATGGCCCCGCCGGCGGCGCGAGCGATGGCGCCCAGCGCCTCCTCCTCGACCTCCACGCCCTCGCGCGCGGCGATTGCGCGCAGCGCCTCGACCATCAGCGCGGGCGCGATCGGCCGGAACTCGAAGGTCTGGCAGCGCGAGCGGATGGTGCCGATGATGTTGTGCGGCTCGGTGGTGCACAGCACGAAGTAGACGAACTCGGGCGGCTCCTCGAGGGTCTTGAGGAAGGCGTTGCTGACCGCGTCGGTGAGCATGTGCGCCTCGTCGAGGATGTAGAA
>JALGVA010000214.1 GCA_029820295.1 Candidatus Zipacnadia bacterium | reverse complement strand
GCGCCAGATGAACTCCGGCTCGCCCTCGGGCGGGAAGCTGATCAGGCAGCCCTCCTCGCCGTACTGCTCGAAGACCGCCGCCTCCATCCCCGGACGCTCCGGCAGCACATCCGCCACCTGCACGCGCGCGTAGACATGCGACGGCTCGAAGGTGTACTGCCACCGGGTCTCGCCGGTCGCGCCATCGAGCACGGCAATGCGCGCCCCGCTCGCAAGCAGCAGACAGTCGCGGCCGTCCCCGCGCAGGTCACCGAAGAACACCAGCGAGCTGCCATCGGTGCTGGTCCACAGCACCGACCCGTCCTCGATCGACACCATGCGCAGGCGCCCGTCGTTGATCAACAGCCGCTCGACGCCCTCGGCGGTGGTAACCGTGCGCGCCCAGTTCATCTCGCCGCCCACGGGGATGGTCGCCCACACCTCCGGCGCCTCGCTCATGCCCAGGGTCAGTGGCGAGAAGCCGGTGATCTGGCGGTCGTGGAACAGCCGCGGCCAGCCGGGGTCCAGCACGTCCGGGCAGCGTATGCCCGGCAGCAGCGGGTGCGTGCCCGCGTCCTGCGCCGCCGCTATCCCGCACAGCCCGGCCATCAGCATCGCCGCGATCGGCGCTCGTCGCATCAGATACGCACCACCCCGTGGGATTCGTTGTCCGCGATCACACGCAGGCCGCCGCCGATGCGTGCTCGGGCTCCCTTTCGACCTACGGCGCCGCCGGCGGCACGCGGAAGAAATGCACGTCCACGCCTGTGTAGGCGTTCCCGCCCGCCGGCGTGTCCGTGCACGAGCCGATGACCGAGCCGTCCGCCATCGTCGTCCGGCAACCTCCGACGGCGTAGAGGTTCCCGAACTCATGCGAGCTGAGCGCATGGTCGCGCCAGGTGTCGCCGTTGTCGAAGCTCACGATGCACGCCGGCCGCCGGCCGACCGTGCCGACGCAGTAGAGCGGCCCGCCGTCGCGCTCCGGCGTCGTGGCCAGCAGCCCGTCCAGGCGGCAGAACGCCAGCGTCGCGCCGCCGAAGCGCGGGTAGATGTCCAGCTCCCGGCGGCCGGTGGCGATGTCGTAGCGCACGTAATGCTCCCGCGGTTCGGGCGTCTGCGCCTCGTAGAGGAAGTGCAGCTTGCCGCCGCTCGCGATGAAGCTCGACAGCCAGGTGTGCGCCTCGAACTCGTCGTCGAGGCTGATGCGCTCGGTCGGGCCGGTGTCATCGCACACTACCGGCGGCTGCAACGGCTCGCCGGTGAGCGTCTGCCACGTCGCGCCGCCGTCGCGCGACTTCATCACGTGGATGTCCCAGTACAGGTAGACGCCATGCTTCTGCGTGGTCCACGCGGCGAACAGTGTGCCGTCGGAGTAGACATCGAGCGACGGGTACTGCAGCACCGCGTTCGGGCCGGGCTGCAGAAGCTGCGTTGACGAACGCAACTCGCCGTCGAGCCCGATCACGTGGAAGGTGTTGTTGGCGCTGAAGTAGTAGAGCTGCCCGCGCGGCTCGTCGATGGCCATCGCGAACTTGCCGTGGCTGCTGGCGGGGATGGTAGTGATCGCGGGCTCGGCGTAGTCATCGGCCGCCGCGAAGCGGTAGAGGTACGAGTTGCCGTCGCTGAAGTCCGGCCGGGCCAGGTAGATGTTCGCGTTCGCGTCGGTCTCGATCGCCGGCGGGTTGGTGGCGTCGGTCGACTCATGGACGATGCGGAAGCTCTCGCCGCCGTCCTCGCTCCACAGCAGCCGCCACTGCTGCGCGCGGTAGGGCTCGTCGCGCGTGCGGATGTGCGTCATGAAGATCCCGCGCGCGTTGCTCAGCACCTTCTGGTTGTGGCTCTGGAAGGTCGCGTAGCCGGTCGCGTCGTCATCCACGCACGTGGTCGTGATCTCGGCGAGGGCCGGCGCACCTCCTGCCTCCTGGGCATGGACGGCGGCTCCCACGCACAGCAGCGCCGCGCACACGGCAGTCGTCTGACGCCCCGTCAAGCGACCTGAGTTCCCGGTCATGGCCTCAGCTCCATCTCCGGCTGTCCGGCCGCGCCCGCGCTGAGCACCGTGGTGTCGCCGTCGAAGTGTAGCAGCGCGCGCGTGTGCTCGTCGGGCTCGAAGCGCACGTCGGGGGCCGGCGGCGTGAAGTCCTCCACGTAGCGTTGCACGTCCGAGATGCGCAGCTCATCCACCGCGGCGGCCAGGTTGTACATCATCAGTCGCGTCGGCGGGCTGGCCGGGACGTTGTCCTTCCACGCGTAGTTGAAGTGCTGGCCCATGCGCCCGTTGACGTAGAGCTGGGCGATGAGCACATTCTCCTGCGGGCGCGTGTTGTAGCCCGGGTCGCGCGCCCTGATGCCATCGCGCGGCCCCCACACCCAGGCGATGTGCACCCACTCACCCGCGCTGAACACCGTCCGCCGGTACGCCCGCATCGAGTGCTGCACGTCCGGCGCCTGGGCCATGAAGTAGCCGTAGAGCACGTGGGAGAGGTAGTAGTCCAACGAGGCGTCGCGGTTGCGTTCGGCCATGTTGTAGTAGAGCGCCCACGCCTCGCCATCGGCCGGCTCCATGCGCAGGATCGTCTTACCCTTGAGTGGCAGGTCCACCGTGCCCCAGTCGGGCCGGAACCAGAACTCGATAGTGCCCTGGCTGCAGGGCAGGAACTGCAGGCCATCGCCCGACGGGTGCGGATCACCGCCCGCCATCGTGATGCGCCCGCTCTCGGACACGTAGAGCGCGCGGTCGTCCTCCTCGCCGCTGACGCCCGGCACGAAGCCGTCCTCGGGCACGATCTCCGCGACCTCGGCCCCTTCCGCTGCCGCCCACGGGATCTCGGGCTCGAAGTAGCTGCTCGGATCCTCGACCGCGAAGAACGGCGGCAGGTTGCGCACGCGCACGAGCTGGTTGTCTGCCGGCAGGAAGGCCCACAGCCCGGGCCGATCCGCCGGCAGCGCCACCCTACCGTGCTGCGGCTCGCCATCCGGCCACGGCTCGCCATCCGGAGCGAGCAGCCGCGCCGAGCCCTCGAAGGTGATCTCCGGCGCCTGCGCGCCCTCCGGGATCGTGAAGTAGTAGCGCACATTCGGCGCCTGCGGGGGGGCCGGCCGCCACCAGTCGGGCGCGTGGATCACCAGCGGCACGTGCCCGCTTGCGACCACCATCTGCTGGCCGTAGGTGTCGGGGATGATCTCGTAGTCACCCGCAGGCGCGTCGGCCGGCACGGCAATGCTCTTCGCCTCGTAGGTCTCGACCAGCACCCACGGCAGGCCCTCGTGCGTTGCCGGATCGGCGCCGGCGGGGATGATGCGGAAGCCCTCCGGCGTCTGGATGTCGAAGGCCAGCACCTCGCCCACGGGCTTGCGGAAGACGATGCTGCTCGGGTTGCCGAAGTCCTCGAAGCCCGCCCACGACGCCACCGGCTCGCGGTCGGCGCCCGACTCTACCAGCACCCGCTGCGCGTGGGCGATGCCCTCGAGCATGAAGGTCATCTTCTCCGCGCTGTCCACCGCCGCGGTGGTGTCGGTCGCCGGGTCCCATGCGCTGGCGGCCTGCCGCACCGCGATCGCCAGCCCCTGGGCGTAGCGCGCGTCGCCGGTCTCGTCCCACAGGAACGCCCCGGTGATGCCCAGCGGGTTGGTGTACACCAGCGGCCAGTCGCCCAGGTAGCTCTGCCACAGCCAGCGCGACAGCCGCAACGAGGTGTCGTGGTAGCGCTCGGTGCCGAGCACCTCCCACGCCTCCAGCAGCGCGCGCACGTCCACCTGCGTCTTGTAGGTGGTCGAGTAGGGCTGGTCGAAGTTGCCGCGCTCCTGGATGAAGCCCAGCGGCGCGTCGGGCCGGTGGATGCAGTCCATGGTCGCCTCGGCCATGGCGCGCAGCTCCGGGTCCCAGGTGAAGGCGTAGCCGCCGATGAGCATGCGCATGAGCACGAGCTGGCGGGCGTCGCGGTTGGCGCGCGCGGGCGTCCACACGCGCTTGATGCCCTCGTTGTACTCCAGGATGTAATCCGCCGCGTGGCGGTCGCCGGTCAGGTAGTAGTACCACGCGTAGTTGTTCATTGTGGTCGAGGACGAGATGTGTGGTGTGGTCGCCGACTCCCAGTAGTACGGGAGCTGGCCTTTGCGCAGCCCGCCGACCGGCAGGTCGGAGCCGCTGTCGGAGATGAACAGCCCGCGCGTCTTGGTCGGCCCGTCCCAGTGCGCCGAGGCCCCGTCGATGTCGGTGCGCAACGAATCGGCGATGAACCGCCGGATGTCGCGCTCGCCCGAGCGCGCGTACATCAGCCACAGGTCCGGCCGCAGCGTGTAAGTGATGCCGGTGTAGCGCTTCTGCGCGACGTAGTTGCCCCTGTAACCCAGGTGCGGGCCGGCGTAGTAGTCCATGAAGCCGTAGTCGCCCCAGAGCGCAATGCGCTCATGCCACTGCCGCACCGCCGCCGCGATCGCGCTCTCCGCCACCGGGAAGCGCTCGGGGTCGCGCGGATGAATCAGCTTCATCGCGCCGGTGGCGCAGATCCACGCCGGATCGGCCAGCGCCAGCACCGGCTGCGAGTGCAGCCGCGACAGCCGCGCCACCGTGGGCGCAGGCTCCTCGCCGGCGGTCAGCGGCGCCAGCATCAGATCGTGCGTCTTCGCCCAGCCGACCGCATTCGAGGTGTTGGCGGCCATCTTCGCCAGCACCTCGTCATGCGACAGCCGGTAGGCCTGCGGGATGACCGTGTCATACCAGGTCAGCAGGTCCCACTTCTCGGCCAGCGTCTCGGAGCGGAAGTCCAGCTCCTCACCCGCACGCCCGCTGAACAGGTGCATGGTCACGCGCTCGCCGCTCAGCTCGAACTCCTTGGGGTGCTGCAGCGCCGACTCGCGGCAGGCGACGCCCAGCCCGCCCGCCGCGCCGTGCACCGCCGCCCAGTCGCCGCACTCCTCGCCCTCGGCCAGCAGCGTCTCGGCCCCGTTCGCGACGGTCGCGACCTGGAAGTGGTTCTCACCATGTGCGAAGAAGTAGTGGCTGTCCTGCACCATGTACGCCGAGCCGCCACCGGGCAGGGCCACGCTCGTCGCCGCCTGCCAGTCCTCGCGCGACGTGCCAAAGACCGCCTGCGCGTCGGCGCCCGGCGCGACCGCCAGCTCCCAGCCGATGTCGCGGAACCACACCTCGTTGGTGTCGCGCGTGAGCACCAGCGTGTGCGTGATGGTGAGCTGCGGCTGCCCGGCGCGGGCCTCCACGCGCGTGATGTGCCGTGCCAGCTCCTCGCCGTCGGCGGTGGCGTAGGGACCCTCGAAGCGCACGCATGCCGCCACCGGCCCGCTCGCCTCCACCGCCATCGTCTCGCCCTCCGCCGAGGCGCTGGCCGTGCGCCCCTGCTGGTCGATGACGTAGAGCCCGCGCGTGTCATCGCCGGGCGCGCTCGCGGCGAAGGCGCCGGCCTCCACCCCCGCGCGGGAGATGCGCATGACCGGCGACTTGCCCCGCCCCAGCACGTAGCGCCAGGGACCGTTGATCACCGTCAGCGTCCCGTCCTCGTTCGGCTGAACGCTCAGGTTCGGCCCATCCGCATCCTGCGCCGGGCCGACCTGCACCGCGCAGCCGTCCGCCGCCGACACCAGCGCGTCGAAGCGCACCCACTTGATCGCGCCCTCCGGCGCCCAGCGCCCGGCCACCTCACGCTGGTGCGGGATCGGCCGGCCCGCGCCATCCACCAGCCGCAGACGGTTGACGTCCCAAAGCTGCCCCGGCGCGAACGGCACCCCGAAGGTCACCGGCCATGCCTGCACCGAGTCGATGCCGCCGGGCAGGTCCAGCTCGATCTCGATGCGCTGGCCCTCGCGCAGGGGCTGCTCGCACTCCTGCGCCCTCAGCTCGGCCTGCGTCTGCGCCAGCACCTGCTCGCCCGCGCGCAGCTCCACCTGCAGTGTCACGCGCCCCGCTCCCAGGGAACGCAGGTCCGCCAGCACGCGCCCCGCCCGCCGCGCGGGAGTCGCGCTCGCCTCCGCCAGCGTCCGCCCATCCGGCGCCCGCAACGTCGCCGCCACCTGCACCTCCGCGAGCCGCCGGCCCGGCGGCGCCAGCGCCAGGCCGCCCTCGATCCAGCGATCTCCCGGGCGCGCATGGTCGCGCTCGAAGCTCAGCGTCAGCGGCTCGCGCGCCTCCTCGACGCCGGCCTGTTCCTCGGTTTCTTCGATGCCCGCGAAGCGGAGCTGCGCTGCGGCAGTGTCGCCGTAGCCGCCGGCCAGTGCGCGCGGCTCGATGTCCGGGCCGTTGCGCCCCAGGTTGAAGCCCAGTCGCGCCGGCCAGCTCTCCAGCCCGAGCGCCGCCGGCGGGATGGCCATCTCGAGCGTCCACGCCTCAGCATCGCCCGCGGCGGCGCGCTGCCACTTCGGGTCCCAGGCGACATCCTCGCGCGCGGAGTCGTAGATCGCCCCGGCCGCGTTGACCACGAACTGATGCACGTCCTCGCCCTGGCCGGACGGGTCCAGCCACAGCTCGACGCAGTCATCCTTCCATGCGCCGGTGTCGCGTTCGCGCGCCTGTGCGATGGGGGGCTGTCCGAAGTGCAGCTCACAGCGCACCGCAAGGTAGAGCGCCTCATCATCCCACATCGCGCGCACGAGAGTGGCCGGCTGCGCCCGCCCGCTCAGGGGTGCCTCGAAGCTTGCGGCCGATGCCCAGGCCTCGTCTGACAGGTCGCCGTCGATCTCCGGCACACGGGCGCAGCGCGGGATTTCGACCGTCGCCGCGCGCCCGGCGGCGCGCTCGAGCACACGCTCGATGGGCGGGGGCGAGAAGTCGAGTGCGAGCGGCTGGCCGGACGCGGCAGCGGCGCCGGCGAGCACCAGCATGAGGGCGATGACCGATCGGCTGCACATCGCTGACCACCTCGCAGTCAAGGACCGTGCCGCACGGCGGCGCGTGGTGATTCCGCCCAGCCGCCGCTCGCACCTGCCCCCGGGGCGCTGCGCGGCCGCCTGGCCGCGATCAAACTGTCGGGTCTGATGTTAAGCATCTCTGAGAATTTGTTGAGATGTCATAACGAGTTTGGAGGCATAATCCACACACTGCAGGATGTCACGCCCGAATGCCGTACACCCGCCGACCGCATGGAGGCGTCCCATGCGCCGACGCCGACGCGCAATCGGCAGCGCCCAGTTCTCCCCTCTTTGTGTCGTTCCCGCGCCCGGGACTCGTGGGCGCCCCATCGTGCACGGGTCGCCTGCACACCCACCGACGGGAGTGAGTGACGTGATCTCATCACGCCTGCCCCGCCTGTCCACCATCGTGCTGCTGTGCGCCTTCGTCGCCGTCGCCGCCCTGCCCGCCTCCGCCGCCTACACCAAGCTCTACAAGTGCAGGAACACCACGGGCATGGACCAGAGTCACTTCCGGGTGATCAACAACTCCCTTGAGGTCATCACCGGGTACTACTCCAGGCCCTCGGCGTGGAGTCCGCCGGTGGTGGGCACCTGCACCTGGAACGGCGTCTATTGCACCAAGCTGCGCTTCGGTGACATCGGCCTGCCGTGGGTGGCGCCGGGCGCCTACGGCTACGTGGGCTGGAGGACCGCCGACAACAACTGCCGGCTGTCGGACCTGCGCTGGGTGGCGCCCAGCGGGGCCACCTACGTGGTCACCGGCGCGACCCAGCAGCAGGGGGTGCCCGGCGGCGGTGAGGTGCGCTACGACGCCGAGGCCGGCGAGTACGTGTGGCTGATCATCAACGATACCGATGCGCCGCTGTACCTCTCGGATGTGAGCCTGCAGGTGCTTGATGAGCCCCCGCCACTGGACGTGCTGCAGGGCATGGTCTGGCCGCAGGCGCTCATGCGGGCGCTGGCGGATCAGGAGCAGCCGCCGCACCCGGAGATCGTCGCCGAGCGCATTGATGCGGTGATCAGTGACGACCTCGCTCCGCTGCGGCAGGCGGTGGCCGACGCCGAGGACAGCGGCTACTTGAGCCCGGCCGACGAAGCGGACCTGCTGGGCGAACTGGACGAGGCCGAGGCCGCACTGCACGCCGGAGAGACGGCGTACGCGCTTGACCCTCAGCAGGCTGAGGCCGACTGGGCCGACGCCGTGACGCCGACGGGCAGGCGAACGATACGCTGACGCTGCACACCGGCGTGCTGGAGGGCGAGATGCAGGGCGCCATGATGCGCCCGGCGCAGGCGGGCGACTACGTGGTGGAGTGCGTGGAGATGTACACGCCGGGCGACGAGGGGGTGCGTGACGCCGACACCACGCCGCCGGTGATCGAGCACGCGTCGATCAGCCCGACCGAGCTGTGGCGGGCCGATGGGGCGCTGGTGGAGATGACGCTGGACGTGGCGGTGAGCGACGTGGACGGGGCGGGGGAGGAGGCGCCGGCCGACTGGTTCGTGGCCGAGGTGACCAGCGACCAGGCGGCGGGAGGGGACGAGCCCGACTGGGTGCTGGACGAGGACGCGCCGCACTCGCTGCTGCTGCGCTCCGAGCGCGATGACGACGACCCGGATGGGCGCACCTA
>JALGVA010000213.1 GCA_029820295.1 Candidatus Zipacnadia bacterium | reverse complement strand
CAGACTGCTCGCGGTTGATCTGCGCAGCGGAGGCTCGCGGACGAGCATCCAGGTCATCGTGGACGTGCCGCAGGTGCGCCTCGACCCCGCGGATGCCACGTTCTTTATGTACTACTCCGACAGCTACCTGCCCGAGGAGATGGCGACCGCGCCCATGCAGGCGGCCTACTACCGCGACATGGCCGCCCACGGCATGAACTCGGTCAGCCTCTACGTGGTACCCGAGCGCGAGACCGACGGCGGTTACGCCATCGACCTGCACCACGACTGGCGCTACCGCGCGAGCGACCCGCGCCACGCGCTGGGCATGGCCGAGCGCATCGCGCAGATGCAGGCGGCCGGGCTGGCCGGTCGCGAGCGGCCGCTGGTGCTGATCTCCGGTGGTGGCGGGCTCTACGACTGGGGCGCCTTCCGCGACCCCGGCAGCGTGCGCGAGCTGATGCGCCTCGGTGGGACGCTCGGCTGGCCGCCGCTGCTGTTCTACCTGCACGATGAGCCGAATCTGCCCGATCGCGTCGAGGCGGTGCGCCGGACCTACCAGCGCGTCTACGCCGACATCCCTGAGGCGCGCACGGTCACCGCCATCGGCGACTACGGCATCGAGCAGGTCGGAGAGCTGTACGATGTGTGGATCGCCGGCCTCTCGGCCATCGACGCGGAGCTGATCGAGCGCGCGCGCCGCGAGGCCAAGGAGCTGTGGGCCTACGACTGCCGGCAGCGCGGACAGCGGCCGGAGTTCGACCGCTTCGTGTGCGGCGTGTGGGCGTGGGCCGCGGGCGTAAAGGGCGTGGGCCAGTGGGCCTACTACTCCGGGGAGGCCCTGCGGCGCACCGAGGACGGTGGCTGGGATGTGCCGCAGGACTTCGACGGCTGGTACATGATGCCGTCGGAGGCCGGGCCCATCGCCACCGTGGGCTGGGAGGCGCGGCGCGAGGGCATCGAGGACTACCGCGCACTGCGGACGCTCGAACGGCTGGTCGCCGGTCGCGAGGATGAGGCCGCTGAGCGCGGCAGGAAGCTGCTGGCGCGCGCGCGCACGATGGCGCCGGTCAACGCCTTCGCCGACGGCCCGCGCGACTGGCGCTACATCTGGGAGTATGAATTCGCCCCCGACGCGAGCGCGCGTGCCATGAGCGACCTGCGGGTGGAGGTGCTGGACGCCATCGAGCAGTTGCAGGGGCGTTAGCGCTCAGGGCCGGTCGATGAGCCGCAGCATGTGCACCTCGCGGGCCTGCCATCGCCGGCAGAAGCTGCGCTCGCGCTGGCATGGAAGTGAGCCGATGTCTCAGTGGCAGGAAGGACGTGCTGGAGGTAATACCCGTGTTGGAACGTGACCTCCGACCCGACTGCCCCGCTGATGTCATCGAGCGTCGGGAGTTCCTCCGCAATCTGCTGCTGGGCCTGGCCGGGCTGCCGACCATGGCCGCGGTTGAGGGCGGGGCGCAGGGTCCGGAGTGCGCGTATGGCGGGGCGTTGCCCCGGCTGGTGGGCGGGAGGGAGCTGCGAAGCGTTCACCTGCTGCGGCGCTCCTGCAGGAATATCGTCACATTCGTCTGCCTCTCCCCTATCACGTAGCTTCCCCCCAGCCCGAGGCCGCGCATCAGCAAGTCTGCATCTCCATCGTGGTCCACGTCTCCGATCACGGGACCGAAGCCCATGCTCAGGTCCGTCGCCAGTTGGTGCTTCACCCACGAGACGCCCTCCGCTCCCCGGCGCAGTTCCAGCCAGAAGACATCAAGCGGGTCGTCCTCCCCGACATCCCCGTGTCTGTACCTGCACTTACCGGCGAAGATATCGGTGTCCCCATCGCCATCGATGTCTCCGTAGGCCACGCCGTGGAGTTGCGAGGGCAGCTCCCCCGGGAGGATCTCGTGGGGGGTGAACTCCGGCAATCGCCCGCCGGATGATTCGAGCCAGAGGGCGCCGTACTCGTGGGCTCTGGTCATGATTATGTCCTCGTCTCCGTCGCCGTCCACGTCACAGACCTTGATCTGCATCGCCATCCGTTTCTTCGGCGTCGTGTCCGGACACGGCAGGGCGTGCCTGTGCCAGTCTCCACCCGCCCCATGCTCAAACCATACGAAGTCGCTGACGATATCCGGTCGCCCGTCGCCGTTCAGGTCACCGATTCCGAGGCCATGCAGAGGCGAGGCGTCGATTGTCTCCCACAACCACGCCTCGGGGTCTCGTGGATCGTCCGGTAGCTCATACACCCGCAGGCCGAAGCCCGGACCGTCGTCGGAACCCACCATCTCGTCCCGGCCATCGCCGTCAACATCCGCGAACACCAGCAACTCCGGGTATTTCACCGAATTGGTGATGTGATGTTTCTGCCACGTGACCGTGTATGGGGGGCCGGGGTTCTCCAGCCAGAAGAGCTCTTGTGGTCTCCTGTTGGCGATCAGGTCCAGGTCTCCGTCATTGTCAAGGTCGTATGGTACGGTCTTCCCGATGTCGATCGCACTTGTAGCATCGGGCGGGTAGAGTGCATGCCTTGACAACGAGGCCCCGGAGAACCACTGCAGCCCGGACACTATGTCCACGACGCCGTCCCTGTCGATGTCCGCCAGGGCTACGAAGCCGGTGTTGGTCTCACCTTGAGTCTCCAGACTGCGTCTGGTGAACGAGATGACGGGCGTTCGCGGGGTCCCGGAAGCTGACTGGCGTGGCTGCGCCGGACGCGCCGCTCCAGCCGTATAGTCCGCGTTCGCAGTCGAGTGCAGCGACAGGGTCGCTTTGACCAGGTTGAAGCAGTCGTGTGCCCTGATCCCGCGCTTGGCCCCATCACCGTAGACACTGAACACGCACCACAAGGTCAGACCGTCCTCACTCATCCACTTCTGGGGGAAGTTGCAGGTCAGGCCCTCGCCCTCACTCCCCATGTTGCCCCAGTCTTCGTAGTAGGCGACCGTGGTCCAGGGTCCCCACGGGTTGGGGGCGTCGAAAACACCCAGGCAGCCGGGCCCTCCGTGGTAACACGCGAGGAGATAGCGTTTCAGTGCCGGGTCACAGTTGACGGACGCGCCGGCCCCCCGCGGGTCCTCGAAGACCGGGTACAGATCTCCGGGGTCGGTGGACCACTGAGGCTGGTAGTCTTCGTCGAGGCCGCTCAGGAACTCGTATGCATCTCTCTCACCCATGCGGTCCCTCGGGACTCGAGCCAGGTACACGCGCCCGGAGTCGCCCTGTCTGGACCCGTAAACGTACACGTATCCACCCAGATGCTCGGGCACCCCGCTGTAGTCCCTGCCGAAGTTCAAGAAGCTGCTCGGTTTGAAGTTGCCCTCGCCTTTGGGCCAGACCCAGTCCGTCATATGCCACGTACGGCCAAGGTCCTCGGACCAGATCAGGCTGTGGTCCACATCCGGGTACTCGCCGTTCTGCATGTTGAGCCGTGCATAGAGAACGCCGTCGACCGACAGCAGACTGCCGGTCTTCCCCCTGTCGGGAAACGAAGCCGGGCTCTCACAGTCCTTGCCGCCGTTGATGTTCGTCGCAGTGAACTGCTCCGGGGGGCCCTCGATCCGCGCAAACCCCATGCTGACACGCGCGTCGGAGTTTGTGCCCCCGAACCCGCCACCGTCGCCCCACGCCAGGTACAGGTTGTCATCCGGCCCCCAGGTGACGGGCCACAGATCGCTGCCCGGCGCCGCGGTTCGGTGCGTCTCCCAGTGCCACGTTAACGACGCGATTACCGGGCTGGGCGGGTACGGTGCAGCCTGGCATAACGCATCTGCAGTCATACAGAGAGCGACAGCGATCGCGACTCGACTCGACGTCACGGACCACCTCAGCGGACAGAGGTACTTCACCATCACTGCAGGTCACCTCTCGGGTGCTGGCCTGCCTCCATTGACGCTCCCCGTGGCAGTTCGGTCCCTAACGGCCACACATTCAGCCCCGGGCGGGGGGCCCGAAGGGCTGGAGCGCAGGGCTGGCGCGCCTCCGGGGCAGGCGAACGATGCCCAAGTGAGCTGTGCGGTCTCACAGTGTCATAGTGCTTCCGCCGCCGCTCCACCAGCACCTGCGCCTCCCGCAGCGTAGCGAGAACCTCCACAGCCAGCAGCTCGTCGCGCGCATCAGGGCGATGCCCATCTGGCGGTAGAGCGACTCGAGGTTGTACGCGGCACGCTGTTCGGGGAACTCGAGCGGCCCACAGTTGACGCCTTGAGCGGGCTGATGTGCGCGACCAGGTCATTGGCGTCCACAGTGACCTGCGACTCGGCGACGGCCGGCACGGCGGCGCACAGCAGTACCGCTGTCGCGAGCGCGGCAGACATCGGGATCGACCTCTCTGTGGTGCCGCGGTCTGATGCGGAGGCAACGGCTGCCGTCAGCGGCTCACCTCCCCCCTTGCACCGGCATGGTCTGCCGAGGGCGCATCCGGACCTGCGGAGTGCAGGGATTCGCGGCACGCCCGGCGCACCTCTCCGCGCAGCGGGACACTGACGCGGGAGGCCTGACCATGAGCGACCGGCCCAATATCCTGTGGCTGACGTGCGAGGACATCGGGCCCAATCTGGGCTGCTACGGCGATGACTGCGCAGACACGCCGAACCTGGATGCGCTGGCGGCGCGTGGGGTGATCTATCGCAACGCCTGGTCGAACGCCCCCGTCTGCGCGCCGGCGCGCACCTGCATCATCACCGGCTGCTACGCGCCCTCGGCAGGCGCCGAGCACATGCGCAGCTTCCTGCCGATCTCCCGCGCCATGCCCATGTATCCGCAACTGCTGCGGGCGGCGGGCTACTACTGCACCAACAACTCGAAGGAGGATTACAGCCTCGAAAAGCCCGGGCAGGTCTGGGATGAGTCCTCGCCCGCCGCGCACTGGCGCAACCGCGCCGAGGGCCAGCCCTTCTTCGCCATCTTCAACTACACGGTGACCCACGAGAGCGGCATCCGCAAGCGCCCGCATGAGCTGGTGCATGATCCCGCCGGGGCCCACGTGCCGGCCTACCACCCGGACACGCCCGAGGTGCGGCATGACTGGGCGCAGTACTACGACACCATCTCGGCGATGGACGCACAGGCGGGTGAGGCGCTGCGGGAGTTGGAGGAGGCGGGGCTCGCCGAGGACACCATCGTCTTCTTCTACGGCGACCACGGTTCGGGCATGCCCGGCCACAAGCGCTGCGCGCGCGACGCCGGGCTGCACGTGCCGCTGATCGTGGCCATCCCCGAGAAGTTCGCGCACCTCGCCTCCGGAGACTACGCGCACGGCGGCGCCAGCGACCGCCTGGTCAGCTTCGTGGACCTGGGCCCGACGGTGCTGAGCCTCGCAGGCGTCGAGCCCGCGCCCGCCATGCAGGGACGCGCCTTCATGGGCGAGCACGAGGCCGCGCCGGCCGGCTACCTATACGGCTTCCGCGGGCGCATGGACGAGCGCTACGACCTGGTGCGCTGCTGCCGCGACGAGCGCTTCGTCTACGTGCGCAACTTCATGCCGCACCTGCCCATGGGCCAGCATGTGCGCTACATGTTCGAGACGCCCACCACGCGCGTGTGGCACGAGCTGTACGAGGCGGGCGAGTTGAGCGCGGCCCAGCGCTTCTTCTGGGAGCCGCGGCCGCCCGAGGAACTCTACGACCTGCAGGAGGACCCCGAGGAGACCCGCAACCTGGCTGACTCGCGCGATCACGCCGCGGTGCTGCAGCGCATGAGGGACGCCTGCCGTGAGTGGATGCTCGCGACGCGCGATGTCGGCCTGCTGCCCGAGCCGCAGATCCACGGGCGCTCGGCCGGCGATGCTCCCTACGACGTGGCGCGCGATCCCGAGCGCTACCCGATGGCGCGCATCCTGGCGGCGGCGGAGCTGGCGTCATCGCCGGAGCCGGCGACGCGCCGGCTGCTCGATGGCATGGGCGATGCCGACGCGGCGGTGCGCTGGTGGTCGGCGATGGGGCTGCAGATGCGCGGCCAGCAGGCCGTGCGCCAGGGCCACGCGGCGCTGCGCGCGGCGCTCGATGACGAGGACGCGTGCGTGCGTATCGCGGCGGCGGAGGCGCTGGCGCGCTTCGGCGACACGGCCGACGCGCACCTGTCGCTGCCGCTGCTCGTGGAGCTGGCGGACGCGTCGGTGCACGGGCCGTACGTGGCGACGATGGCGCTCAACGCCATCGACCACGCGGGCGAGGCGGCGCGGCCGTGGCTGGACGCGATCCGCGTGCTCCCCGAGGAGGACCCGACGCTCGACAACCGCGTGCAGTACGGCATCCCCGCGCTGCTCGAGCGCATCCTCGGGCGGCTGGAAGGGTAGGAGGCCGGGCGACCCGGCGGCGGCACAATCGCGTTCAGGTCGTCCTTGACTCATCGCGCCGCATCTGCTATCGTCCGTCTCACACTTATGAGTACGCACTGTTGCAGGCAGACGGTCGTTCGTTGGGCTTGGCGCTGGCGGCAGCGGGCCGCCTAGCGCCGGTTCTCCTGCAACACCCGACACGATAGAACCAGGCCGCAGGTGGTCCGCTCAGAGACCCCGCGGCCTGAACTGTGTACGCTCCCCGAGCATCCGGAAGCGGCACACCGGCGGAAGAGCACAGCGACAGTCGAGACGCGATTGCCGCGAGGCCGCGGGCTTCATCGAGAAGCCGCCGCGGCCTCCATGCATTTGCCCCACCGGCCCCGGCGGCGATGACAAAGCAATCAGATCGTCATCAGCGTACCCGGAGGTCCGAGGCAAATGTACACCCCGACGCTGTATGAGTTCGTGAAGAAGGCGGAGGAGGGGAACCTCATCCCCGTCTACCGCGAGTTCGTCGCCGACACCGACACCCCGGTCTCGGCGTTCATGAAGCTGCGCCAGGCGGGGGCGGGCGCGAACGCCTTCCTGCTCGAATCGGTGGCCGGCGGCGCGCAGATCGCCCGCTACTCCTACCTGGGCGTCGATCCGCTCGAGGTCGTCGCCACCAGGGGCCGCGTCGCCACCATCGGCGAGAACGGCTCCTCGCGCGAGGTCGAGATTCCCGAGGGTCAGGACCCGCTGGACGTGGTGCGCGGTATGCTCGGGCGCTACCGGTTCGTGCCCGTCGAGGGCTGCGACCGCTTCTACGGCGGCGCGGTGGGCTACCTGGGCTACGACGCCGTGCGCTTCTTCGAGGACATCCCCGA
>JALGVA010000057.1 GCA_029820295.1 Candidatus Zipacnadia bacterium | reverse complement strand
GAGCCGGGATTCACGCGCGTGGAGCTGCGCCCGCGCCCGGACCTGCTCCCGCGGGCGGCCGGCACGGTATGCACGGTGCGCGGCGACATCGCGGTCGCCTGGGAACCAGAGAACGGCGGTGCAATGCTCGTGGTCGGCCTGCCGGCGGGCATGGCCGGGACGCTGCACGCGCCCGAGGGCTGGCGGACCGAGCGCGCGGACGGCCCGCTTGAGGTGATCGGCGGCGCGAGCGTGGCGGCGCGGATGAGCCGCTGACCGGTGCGGCGAGCGGCACGCGGGCAGGACTTCCCGTGTCGGGGAATCGTGCTCCCCACGAAGGGGCCGGGGCCGCGGCTGTGGAACCTTGACGGGCCGGAAGACCATCAGATATAGTGGCCTCGCCGGACCGCGGGCCGGCAGCGCGCGAGGTGGCCGGCAGATGGTTCGCTCCAGGAGGGTGACGATTATGCTCCGAGGCAGACTCTGCGCGGTAGGCGCGGCACTCCTGCTGTGCATCGGCATCGGCGTGGCGCAGGACACCGCGGACGTGGTGGTCGGCGGCGAGGTCGTCGCCCGCGTGCGCGAGGCGGGCGCCCACGATACGGTGCAGGCCCGCGCCGCCGCCATCGACGAGGCGATCAACGAGGCGCTCGCGGCCGCCGAGGACCCCGCGGCCATGGACGTGACGCTCGAGTCGATCGACGGCCTGTGGACCATCCTCATCGACGGCCGGCGGATCATGGCGGTCTACCCGGCCGAGGCCGACGCCAACGGCATGGCCCCCGAAGTGCTGGGCGCGATCTGGGTGCGCAAGCTCAAGGATGCGCTGCCCGCCGCCTCCGCGGTCGAGGTGACCGAGATCGGCGCGCCCGCCCCCGGCACCGCCACCACGGCCGTGCTCGAGGAGTCGCCGGCCGAACCCGCGCCTGCGCCCTCCCCCGCCGCGGCGCCCGAGACCGCGCCCGCACCGACGCCGGCCCCCGCGCCTGCGCCCGCCGGCGATGTGCCCGCCACCGGCGCGGTGACCAACACCGGCCAGCCCGTGGTCGAGGTGCTCGAGGTGCCGAGCGAGGACAGCGCGCCCGAGACCGTCATCGCCGGCGAGGGAGCGCGCCTGCTCATCCTGAAAGCGCTCAACGACGCCCGCGACCTGGCCGAGGATGACTACCTCGTGCAGCGCGAGGTCATGGCCGACGAACTCTTCGATCAGATCGTGCAGGTGCTCAGCGGCGGACGCGCCCGCGGCACGCTGACCGGCGGCGCGGCACCCGCGGCGGCCCCCCTGACCACACCCCCCACTCCCGGCGCCTCCACCGCGACCACCACCACCGCGCCGCCGCCCGTGAGCACCAGCACGGGCACGGTCACCGGCGGGGCCACCGGGCCCACACCGGCCCCCGCGGTCGGCCCGGTGCCGGACGCCGCCTATCAACTCAGCGCCGAGGGCCGCGCGCAGATCGAGGCGGCCATCCCCGAGGGCGATCCCAGCTACGCCAACGTGGTGCAGAAGGTGGTCATCAAGGCCAAGTTCACGGCGGCCAGCGACGCCTACCGCACCGCGCTGTCCGCAGATCCCGACACCGCGGCGCAGGCGAAGGAGATTCTCACCGCCGCCCGTCACGCCTTCACCGACGGCGAGTACGACGCCGCCGAGAACTACCTCAACGCGGCCCTGCAGATGCTGGGCGTGAGCACCTGGGAGCAGCACATCGGCGCCGCCATGGCCGAACTCGGGCTCTGACCCGCGCCGCGGCGCGCGGCATGATCGAACCATGACGGGGCGGGCCGCCCGCGGGCGCTCGCCCCGTTGCCGCGTGCGCGGCTGCGCCGCCGCGCCCGCCAACTCCTCCAACCGGCCCGTGATGCCATGACCCGCGCAGCCATCGACGTGGACGCCATCCTCTTCGACCTCGACAACACCCTCTACGAGCCCGCCTGCGGGCTGCTCGAGGCGGGCGACCGCATCATCACCGACTTCATCGCGCGCCGGCTGGCGATCCCTCGGGAGCAGGCCGACCGCCTGCGCGTGCGCACCTGGCGCCGGTACGGCGCGACCGCGCGCGGGCTGGAGGTTGAATTCGGTGTACCCCAGCGCGAGTTCTTCGCCGGCTCCATCGAGCGCGTGCCCGTCGAGGACTACTTGCGCCCGCGCCCGGAGCTGGCGGCGATGCTCGCCCGCCTCCCCCAGCGCCGCTTCGTCTTCACCAACGCCACCGCCACCTACGCCCGACGGGTGCTGGCGGCGCTGGGCGTGGCCGAGGCCTTCGAGCGCGCCTTCGACATCGACTTCGCCGGCGGGCGACCGAAGCCGGAAAACGAGGGCTACCGGCGGGTGCTCGGCGAGGTCGCGCTGCCGGCGCAGCGCATCGCGCTGGTCGAGGACACTGAGATGAACCTGGAGCCGGCGGCGGCGCTGGGGATGGTCACGATCAAGCTCGGCGGCCCGGCGCCCGCGCCGCCGCACCTGCCGCTGGGGGACATCCTGGAGCTGCCCGAGCTACTGGGCCTCTGAGCCCGGACGCGCGGCGGCGGCCTCGCCGCGGGTGAGGTTGGTGACCTGCCCCACGCGCGCGTTCGGAATCACCACCTCGCGCCCCTCACCGGTGCGCAGGCGCGTGCTGCGCAACGACAGATCGGTCACGAGGCCGGTCAGCTCCCCGATGGTCACGCGGTCACCGGGGGCGTAGAGCGCGTCATAGGCGATCATGTACCCCCGCGCGGCGTCGCGCAGCGCATCGCGGAAGACCACCAGCGCCACCACGATGAGCCCCGCCAGCACCGGGATGATCTCCGCCCCGGTCTGCAGCCCGAAGATGCGCAGGATCATCAGCAGCGCGATCAGATAGAGCACCGCGCGCGCGACCGCCAGCGGCAGGCCCTCCACGATGCGCCGGCGCCGGATGCGCTCGGCGGGCTCGCGGCCGGCGTCCGCGCGCAGCGCACCGCGCAGCGAGTGGCGGATGGCCCGGCCCACCACGAAGGCCAGCACCTCGAACACCGCCGCCACCAGGATGGCGCGGATGAGCTGGCCCGGCAGCGGCCCGGCCCACACGTCCTGCACGTACCTGATGAACCCCTGCACCGCGCCGCCTCCCGTCACTCGATGAAGAACTCCTCGTCCGGCGATGGCCGAGGGCGGTCGTCCTCGCGCGGGTAGCCCGGCTCCCAGCGCGTCCCCTCCAGCAGCTTGCGCAGCCGCTCCTGCTCGTTCATTCGCCGGCGGATGCCTGCCGACCTGCGTCGCACCAGCACCAGCGCGATCACGAACGCGATCACGAACAGCGCGCCCACGATCGTCTCCGACGGCGGCGGCGACAGCGTGTGCAGGTACGCCGTGCGCAGGCCCTCCAGCCACTGCTCCTCCATCTGCGGCACCGGCAGCCCGAAGGCCAGGCCCAGCGCCTGGCGCACGTCACGGCCCTTGGCGAGTTGCTCCAGCAGCGGCCGGATGCCCTTCGCCGGCTCCAGGTCGGAGAGGTACGCCACCAGCGTGTAGCTCTGCGCGTAGGCCAGCACCACCTGCTCACGATCGCCGCTGAACGCGCCCTCCAGCTCGTCGATGGTCAGCAGCTTCCCGCCCAGCGACGCCCTGGCAATCACCCGCTGATCGTCGATGCCGAAGTCATGGGCCGCGTACTGCGCCACGCCCTCGTGTACCCAGCGCGGCAGCGACCACGCCGCTTCGCCCACCGCCACGTCGAGCATCACGTGCGCCAGCTCGTGCGCCAGCAGCCCGGGCAGGCGCTGCGGGCCCATCGGCTTCACCACCACCCGCAGCCGCGAGGGCAGCGCCCGGCCGATGATCCACGGGTCATTCTCCCCGCCGGTCAGCTCGTCGAACTCCCCCTGCGAGCGCACGATGTACACGTCGATGCGCTCGGGCGGCTCAGCGTCGAGCATCCCGCGCAGTCGCGCCAGCGCCTCGTCACCCGACGCCGCCGCCAGCTTCGCCAGCTCCTCGCTCTGCGGCCAGTAGAGCACGCGCAGATGGTCGGTGCCGATGATGCGCCGCGCCTGCTGCGCCGCACCCGGCGCGCGGCACATCACCACCACCATCGCCATCACCACCCACCGCACCTGCCTGCACGCTCCCGACGCCATGATCTGCGCGTCTCCTTCGCCGCGCCTCCCTCGCCGCATCCATCTTCGCGACCGCCTGCGATCGCCGTCGCCGCGGGCGCCGACCGCCCCGTCAACATCTCCGACCTCACCATGCCGTGCCGTCGGGCGGGCGCCCCCTCCCCCGCGCCGTTGCTCTCCACCCGCCTCACGACAGCGCCGGGCAGCGGCTGCGCGCGCGGCACCAGCGACAGTGCTGGCCGGTCTGCGGCGGGAACTCGGTGGCGACGCGGATGCGGTCGGCCACGCGCGTGAGTCGCGCCAGCAGCGGCTCGAGGTCCTCGTCGCGGAAGCGTACGCGATGGCCTCGTCTCTCGCGCAGTGAGTACATGGTCACGGAGACGTCTTCGCCGGCGAAGTGCTCGCGCGCGCAGGCGAAGAGCAGGCCCCAGCCCGGGCTCTCGGCCATCTCCTTGAGCGACGGCGGGCGGCGCGTGCTCAGCCAGCGCAGTGCGTTGACGCCGCCGTCGTCCTCCCGCAGCACGGCGTCGGCCACCGCAACGAAGCGGTGGTCGCCCAGGGCGATCTCCATGCGCAGGTCCACCGCCATGATCTGCGTGCCCGAGCCGCACCGGGCGGCGAGCACGTCGCGCAGCATACGCAGGCCCCGGGCGTGGAGCTGCTCCTCTTCGAGGCTGTCGGCGCAGGCGGAGCCGTCGAAGGCCTCCTCGAAGGCCGCCTCGACCCGCGCCGGCGGCACGGCGTCCGGACCGCCCGCGCGGAAGCAGTCAACCAGCGCGTCGCGCACCGCCTGGTGGAGGGTGGCCGGGCCGCCGAGGAAGCGGCGCGTCTCCTCGCGCGGCACGAACCAGGAGAGCAGGAACTTCTGAGGGCACTGCACGTAGTCGGCGATGTTGCGGGCCGTGAACGGCCGCTCGGGAAGCTCGAGCGGCCCGGCCGTACCCGGCCCGTCCGCGGGCGCGTCCGTCATCGTCTCACCTCCGCCTCAGCTTCGCCGATGGCCCCGGCCTCACCTGCCGCGCGCAGGCCCAGGGAGGTGCGGGCGGGCAGCGCGGCGCAGGTTCCGGCGGGTGGGAGCATGTCCGGGCGGCAGGCCGAGATCGATCGCGTCCTCGAGAACCGTGCGCGGCGCAGCCGGGCGCGCGTGACCACGCCCGGGCCCGAGCAGCGCCGCGCGATCGAGGCGCTGGTGGCGGGGCGCTCCCTGCTGGTGGTCGCGCCGGAGAGCTGGGGCGCGGCGCTGTGCTGGCAGGTGGCGGCGGCCGCGCGCGGCGGCCCGGTGCTGGTCATCGCGTCATCCGCGCTCCACCTCCCCCGCCGCGCCGAAGCGCTCGCGCACGACGCCGGCCTGGTGGCCTGCCCCCTCGACGGCGCCCGCTCACCCGCGGTGAGCCAGGCCCTCACCGCGCAGATCTCCGCCGGGCGGTACGACGTGGTGCTCGCCTCCGTCCGCCAGCTCGGCGACCCCCAGGTGCGTGCCGCGGCGCTGGCCCGCCGCCCGTGGCTGGTCGTGGTCGAGGACGCCGACCGGGTGAGCGTCCACGCGCTCAGGCACGACCCGTCACTGACGCGCGTGGCCGCGCTGCTCGCGGAGCTGCGCGACCCGACCGTGCTGGCGCTCGCAGCCACTGCGGCGCCCCCGGTCTGCGATGACATCATCGACCGCCTCCCCCTGCCCGACCCCGAGCGCGTCGTTGCGCCCCTCAACCTCCCCGACCTGCGGCTCGAGGTGCACAACCTGCCCGACCGGCCGAGCTGCGACTGCCGCCTCCTCTCGCTGCTGGCCGCCGCGCCCGAGCGCGTGCTCGTGTTCGCCTCGATGCGCGTCGAGGCCGAGCGCCTGGCGGCGATGATTGAGGAGACGTGGCGCCTGCCCGCCGGAGTCGTCCACGGCGGCGTCACCGGCGAGCAGTTCGCGAACGCCCTGCGGCGCTTCCGCGAGGGCTCACTGCGCGCACTGGTCGCCACCGGCGGCCTCGACCGCGACGAGCACTGGCCCCCGGTTCCACTGACCGTGCAGTACTCGTTGCCTTCCACGCTCGAGCAGTACCTGCGGCAGGTGCGTTGTGCCGGCGGCGATGGCCATCCGGCCCGGTGCGTCATGATGTACAATCGCGAGCACGCTCCGCGGCTCGGACTGGCCGGCTGGCGCTGCGCGCCCGAGCCCGGCCACGTACTGGCCGTGCATCGCCGCGTGCAGGCGGCCGCCGGCCGCCGGCTCACCTACGACGCGCTCAGCCGCGCCACCGGCCTGCACCCCGATGAGGTGCACATGGCCGTCGAGGCGCTCACGATGCCGGGGGCGCTGCGCGTGAGTCGTCGCGGCGATGACTGGCTCGAGGCCGAGGCCGTCCTCCTCGACCCGGCCATCCTCGCCGACTACGCGGCCCGCGCCGACGTGATGCGCCGCATCCGCGTGGCGCAGGCCGATGAGGTCGTGGCCTTCGGCCTGACCCGCCGCTGCCGCCGTGCCTTCCTCGCCGAGGCGCTCGGGCTGGAGCGGCCGGAGCAGGACGGCGAGTGCTGCGACCGCTGCACACCGCGGCCGTTCGGGCGCGCGGTCCGCCCGCCGGCGCTCGCCTATCCCATCAGGACTGCGGACTTCCGCGGCTGGGCGCTGTGCCTCTACCGGCGGCCCGGCGGCGACACGCTCACTGAGACCGCCGCGCGGCTGCTGCACGCGCTCAAGTACGCCGGTGACCCGCAGGCGGCGCCGCGGCTGGCCTACCTGATGGCACGCCTCGCGCGTGACCGGTCGTGGCTGCGCGCGTGCGAGGTGGTCGCGCCCGTCCCGCCCACCGACCCGGCCGATGACACCTCACCTCCCGTGCTGCTCGCGACCGCCATCTCGCGGCTGGTCGGCCGTCCGATGGCGCGCGCGCTGGTGTCCTCGTCGGCGGAACGCGTGCCGCAGAAGGAGCTGGCCTCGGGCGAGGAGAAGAGCCGGAATGTCGCCGGAGCCTTCGAGGTGGTCGCGGCGGAGGCGATCCACGGTCGAAGGGTCCTGCTGGTGGATGACATCTTCGACTCCGGCGCCACCATGGCCGAGGCCGCGAACACTCTCTGCCGCGCCGGGGCCGCGGACGTGCGCCTGCTCGCCGCGGTGCGTACCACCTTCGGCTGGCGCTCCGACATCTGACGGCGGAGCCCCCATGAGAATCACCGCGCCGCAACCCGACGCGCAGGATCGCCGCGCCTGGGCGGCCCTTTTCTGGGCCGGTCGCCTCGGCCCGGCCGGCTTCATGCGCCTGCTTTCCCGCTTCGGCTCGGCCCGCGCGGTCTGCGAGGCCCCCGCCGACGAGCTGGCCGCGCCCAGCCTGCGCCTCACCGAGGCGCAGATCGCCGCCATCGCTCGCGACGTCCCGCGGCGTATGCAGCGCATCGACGCCGAGCTGGCCTCGCTTGCCGACGACGGCATCGCGGTGCTGTGCTCCTTCGAGGACGCCTACCCCGCCGCCCTCCGCGATGCGCACAACCCGCCGCCGGTCATCTGCATGTCGGGCACGCTGACCGACGCCGACGTCTGCGCCCTGGCCATCGTCGGCACTCGCGAACCCACGTCCGAGGGCCGCGTGACCGCCCGCGACATCGCCCGCGCATGTGCCCGTCGGGACATCACCGTCGTCTCCGGCCTCGCCCGTGGCATCGACACCGCCGCCCACCGCGGCGCCCTCGACGGTGGCGGGCGCACCATCGCGGTGCTGGGCTCGGGCATCCGCCACGTGCACCCCAGGCGCAACCGCCGCCTCGCGGCGCACATCGCCGAGCGTGGCGCGGTCATCTCTGAGGTCGCGCCCGAGGACAACCCCTCCGGCGCCCGGCTGATGGCGCGCAACCGCCTCACCAGCGCCCTCGCCCGGGGCGTGCTGGCCGTGGAGAGCACGCTGCGCGGCGGCACGCTGCAGACCGCGCGCGACGCCGGCCGCCAGGGCCGCCTCGTCTTCGCCTGCGACTGGCACGACGACCGCCCCCAGGCCGAGGGCACGCGCGCGCTCATCGCCGAGGGCGCCGAGCCGGTCCTGGGCCCCGACGCCCTCGACGTCATCGAGCACCTGCTGCGCACCCACCGGCCGCCCCCGCCCGACCAGCCCGCGCTCCTCTGAACAACGCGTCACCGGCAAGCCGCAACCCGGGTCCGTCAGCAAGCGGCTCCGGCCCCACGGCAGTCCCCCTGCTGTGCTTCCCAGCAGCGCCCGCGGGCGCAGGAGGCGCTCGCGTCGGCACACGCGAGCGGCGATGGCGCGTGCAGCGCGCAGCGCTGCCCACCGGCGAGGCGCGCGGAGGTCGCTGCGCAGCAGCGGACGAAGCGCGCAAGCCGGCCGCGGGCGCCGGCCGGCCGCCTTCCCGCGCGCCACCACCTTCCCGGCTGCACTGTTGCACCGACGCCGCAAGATGAAGTTCTTCGCGGGAGGGGGCGCGGGAGAGGGCGGCTTCTTCCAGGAAGAAGCCCTCCCCCGCACGTCGTTGCCGTTGCCGTTGCCGTCGCCGTTCCCGTCGCAGGCGCCCTTGTGGTCGCCGTCTCCGCCACCGGAAGGACTCCCCCCGGGGCGGGGCGAAGGTCCCGCCCGTTCGCGTCACGGCAGCGCCACGAAGGGGCCCGAGCGATGATCGACCTCCAGGCGGTGATCGACGAGTTCTGTGCGCTGGTGCGCATCGACAGCCCATCGCTGCGCGAGGGCGAGGTCGTGCGCGCGATCCGCGATCGCCTCGCTGAGATGGGCGTGGTGGCGGAGATCGACGGCGCGGCGGAGGCGGTCGGTGGCGAGGTCGGCAACCTGATCGCGCGCGTGCCGGGTGAGCCGGGCGCGCCGACGGTGCTGCTCAACGCGCACGTGGACACCGTCGAGCCCGGCTGCGGCATCTGCCCGACGGTGGAAGGCACGCGCATCTGCAGCGCCGGCGACACGGTGCTCGGCGCCGATGACAAGGCCGGCGTGACCATCATCCTCGCGGCGTTGCGTCACATCCTCGAGGAGAAGCTGCCGCATCCGCCGCTGGAGGTCGTGTTCACGGTCGCCGAGGAGATCGGGCTGTGCGGAGCCAAGGCGCTCGACTACGACGCGCTCGAGGCGCAGATGGGCCTCGTGCTCGACGGGGGGCGCACCATGGGCGTGATCACCAACGCCGCGCCGTCGGCGTACCGGCTCGCGTGGGAGGTGACCGGGGCGGCCGCGCACGCAGGCGTCTGCCCCGAGCGCGGCATCAACGCCATCCGTGTCGCCGCCGAGGCCATCGCCGAGATGCCGCTGGGGCGCCTCGATCACGAGACCACGGCCAACATCGGCGTCATCGCCGGCGGCGAGGCCACCAACATCGTCCCCGAGCGCGTCACCGTGGACGGCGAGACGCGCAGCCACGACGAGGCGAAGCTCGAGGCGCAGAAGCGGCGCATGATCGACGCCTTCGAGGCCGCGGCCGAGCGCCACGGAGCCGCGGTGGCCGCCGAGGTCACGCGTAGCTACCGCAGCTTCCACGTCAAACATGGCGAGCCCGTCTTCGACTACGCCTGGCGCGCGGCCGAGGCGCTAGAGGTGCGGCCGCAGGCCGAGCGCGGCGGTGGGGGCAGCGACGCGAACATCTTCAACGAGCACGGCATCCCCAGCGTGATCATCGCCACCGGCCCCGCCGACGTACACACCGTCAACGAGTCGGTGGACGCCGGGATCATGGTCGAGAGCGCGCGCTGGGTCACGCAGGTCCTGCAGCTCATCGCCGCGGAGGCGAGCGCCTAGGGGCGCCACGGAGGCAGACCATGGCCGGACGGCTTGTCGCGGGTACCGCACGCATCGATGTCACGCCGCCGCTGGGCACTACGATGGGTGGTTATGCCTCGCGCGATCACGGCGCCGAAGGCATCCACGATCCGCTCTTCGCGCGCGCGCTGGCGCTCGGCGACGGCGACACCACGCTCCTGCTCATCACCTGTGACGTGATCAGCTTCGATTACAGCTTCATCGACCCGCTGCTGGAGCGCATCGAGCAGCGCACCGGCGTGCCCGGCTCGTGCGTGCTCGTGACCAACACGCACACGCATTCGGGCCCGCTCACTCCGGGCGTGCTGGGCGATGACATGGTGGACGCCGAGTACATCGAGGTGCTGGCGGGCAAACTGCTGTCCATCGCCGAGATGGCGACCGGCGCGATGCGCCCGGCGACCGTCGGCTTCGCACGCCGCGACGTGCAGGTGGGGTACAACCGGCGCGCGATGACGCCTGATCAGGTCGATGCCGGCGAGGCCATGCGCGGCCCGCTCGCGCCCTTCGTCGACGTCATGGCGGTGCGCGATGAGTCCGGCGCCTTCATGGCCTCGTGGTTCTGCCACGCGGCCCACGCGGTGGTCCTCGGCGGCGACAACTACCTGCTCTCGGCCGACTACCCCGGCCCCGCGCAGGCGGCGGTGCAGGCGATCCACCCGGGCTGCACGGCGATGTTCGCCCAGGGCTGCTGCGGCGACATCAACGCCGTGCGCTCGCGCCCGGGGACCTTCGAGGAGGTGCGCAGCCGCGGGCACAAGCTCGCCGGCGTGGTGCTGGCGGCCATGGAGGAGGCCGCGCCCCTCGCGGACGTGACGCTGGCCAGCGCCACGAAGCGCCTCGAGCTGCCCTTGCAGGACCCGCCGCCGGTGGAGGAGCTGGAGACGCAGCTCGCGGAGCTGAAGGCCGCGCATGAGGAAGCCGAGGCCGCCGGCGACCGCGTGCAGGAGCAGACGCTGCGCTGGCGCATGTGGCGGCGCGAGGAGATGCTGGAGCTGGCCGAGCGCGGCGCCACCGACCTGACGCGGCGCTTCGACGTCACCGCGCTGCGCATCGGGCCCGCCGCCATCGTCGGCCTGCCCGGCGAGATGCTGGTCGAGTACGCGCTGTGGATCGACCGCGACTCGCCCTTTACGCCCACCATCGTCCCGGCGTACACCAACGGCATGGTCGGCTACGTGGCGACGGCCGGCGCCATCGCACGCGGCGGCTACGAGGTGGACACCTCGTTCGAGTACTACGGCGGCCTGCCGCTGCGCCCGCAGGTCGAGCCGGTGGTCCTCAGCGGCGTCGCCGAGGTGCTGGCGGCGCTGGCGGGGTAAGCCCACAGGTGCGGCTGGACCCCGACATGGCCCGGTGATGTGTCGGGCGATTGCACTACCGGCGGATGGGGTCGTGAGTCGTGGTGAGCCGGGGGGCGCCCCGCAGGGGCGCTGCCTGCGCCGTTCCGTGACCCGCTCCTCCTCGCGCACCGCTGCGGCCGCCCACACGCCCGCGAAGTCGGGCTGGAAGCCCGACCTGCGCGGTGATGACGTGCGCCCGCCGTTGCCGTCCCCGGTTGCCCGTTGCCGGTTCCCGGTTCCCGTCCACCCGCCGTCGCCGTTCCCCATCCCCCATGCCCCATCCCCGATGCCCCTTCACAGCCGTACTTCCGTCGCCCCCGCCCCGCCCTCGGCCATCTCCGCCAGACGGAAGTCGCTGACGTAGCGGTGCCCCTGCAGGTACTTGTGCACGCCCTCGCGCAGCACGCCGGTGCCCTTGCCGTGGATGATGCGCACCTTGGTCACGCCCGCGAGCATGGCATCATCGAGGTACTTCGCCAGCGCGTTGATCGCCTCGTCCACGGCCATGCCGCGAATGTCGATCTCGTCCTCGAAGCCCGGCGACTTGCGCGCGCGCATGCGATCGGCCAGTGCCTGCGCCTCCGCCGAGGGCTGCTCGCGCGCGGGCTCCAGGTCCGCGCGCGTGGTCTCGACGGTCATCGCGCCCACGCGCACCTCGACCTCGCCGTCGTTGAGCACCCGCGCGACCTCGCCGTCGCGCCCCAGCGAGCCCACGTGCACGCGGTCGCCCGCGTGCAGCGGCGGCAGCTCCGGCTCGGGCTCAGGCGGCGCCTGCGGCTCAGCCACCTGTGCGCTCTCGCGCTCACGCTGCTCCTCGCGCTCGCGCCGCTCCCTGCGCGCCTCGGCGAGGCGCTGCTCGGCCTGCCGACGCATCTCCGCCAGGCGGCGCCTCCCCTCCTCGGTCACCTTCGACTGCCGCGGCTGGCGCTGCAGTTCGGCGATGATCGCCCGCGCCTCGTCCTCGGCCTCGCGCACTATCTCCAGCGCGTCCTCGAAGCCCTGCTCGATGGCGTCATCGCGCTGGCGCTCGAGCTGCCCGAGGCGCTCCTCGTGCTCCCGCTGCAGGCGCTCGGCCTCGATGCGCGCCTGCCGCGCCTGCGTCTGCTGCCGGTCCATCGCGCGCCGCGAGCCCTCGACGCGCCGGATCAGGTCCTCGAAGGCCGCCTGCCCGGGGTCGAGGAACTCCGCCGCCCGCCCGGTGATGGCGCGCGGCAGCCCCAGCCGCCGGGCGATCTGCAGGGCGTTGCTCGCCCCCGCCTCGCCGATGCGCAACTCGAAGGTCGGGCGCAGCGTCTTCACGTCGAACTCCACCGACGCGTTCTCGATGCCCTCGGTCGAGTAGGCGAAGGCCTTCAGGTCGTTGTAGTGCGTGGTGGCGATGGTGATGCAGCCCGCGGCGTGGAGCTGCTCGATGATCGCCTGCGCCAGCGCCGCGCCCTCGGCCGGGTCGGTGCCCGCGCCGATCTCGTCGAGCAGCACCAGCGCGTTGACCGGCGCGTCCACGCCCTTGCGCCGGTGCCGACGCTCATGGGCCGCGACCCGCTGCAGGATCTTCACGATCTGCGTCATGTGCGAGCTGAAGGTCGAGAGCGACTGCTCGATGCTCTGCTCGTCGCCGATGTCCGCGAAGATCTCCTCGAACACGAACATCTCGCTGCCGGGGTCGGCCGGGATATGCATGCCCGCCTGCGTCATCAGCGCCAGCAGCCCGACGGTCTTGATCGCGACGGTCTTGCCGCCGGTGTTCGGACCGGTGATGATCAGCGTGTCGAAGTCCTCACCCGCCCGGATGCTCGTCGGCACGACCTCCCCCGTCAGCAGCGGGTGGCGGGCGCGGCGCAGGTCGAAGCGTCGTTCGTCAAGGACCACCGGATTCGTCGCGCCCATCTCCTGCGCCAGCCGCGCCTTGGCGAGGATCAAGTCCAGCACCCCCAGCGTGCGCAGGTCAGCCTCCAGTGCCGACGCGTGCATCCCCACCAGCCCCGACAGCTCCTGCAGGATGCGGCGGATCTCGTCCTCGATCGCCAGCTCGGTCTCGCGCAGCCGGTTGCCGCGCTCGACCACCTCCTGCGGCTCGATGAACACGGTCGCGCCGCTGTCCGAGCGGTCGTGGATGATCCCCGGCACGCGGCTCTGATGCTGCGAGGTCACCGGGATGCAGTAGCGGCCCTGGCGCTGCACGATGATGCGCTCGCGCGCCGCCCCCGATGCCGCCGCACGGTCGAGCACCCGCTCCAGCCGCTCCTGCAGCTCGTCGCGCAGCGACTCCTCGCGCCGGTGCAGGCGCACCAGCTCGTCGGAGGCGTCCTCGCGCACCTGCCCGTCATCGTCGATGGCGCGCTCGACCGCCTCCTCCAGCTCCTCGTAGAGCCCCAGCCGGTCGGCCAGCTCCGCGAGGTCCGGGGCCTGGTCGCGCGCGGCGTCGAAGTACTCGCCCAGCAGCCGCGCCCCGCGCGCGTTCGCCGCTACCTGCAGCAGCTCCGAGCCGTCGAGGCCACTGCCTGCCGCCGCCCGGCGCAGCAGTCCGGAGATGTCGGTGACGCCGCCCAGGGGCGCGCGCCCCTGGTCCTGCAGCACGATGCGCGCCTGCGCCGTCTCGGACAGCCGCCGGCGCACCCACGCCGGATCGTTGCGCGGCGCCAGCCCGCCCGCGCGCTCCTTGCCCGGCGAGCACGCACACAGCTCGACCAGCCGCGCGACGATCTTCGGGTATTCCAGCACTCGCAGCGTGTGCGCGTCCATCTCAGCTCAGCAGGGGACTCTGTCGGTGTTGCGCGATGACCTGCTCGAGGCCCTCCTCCACCCGCGCCGTCATCTCCGCGTGCGGCTCGCGCTCCAGCGCCGTCCACGCGCGCTCGGGCCGGCGCATCAGCGCGCAGGCGGTCGCCTCGATCGACTCGGGCAGCCCGACCTGCAGGTCGTAGCCGCCCTCGAGCACCAGCGTCAGCCGCCCGTCGCACAGGTCCCGGGCGGCGGTGAGCAGGCCCACGGTCATCAGGAAGAAGCCGCGCGCGGTGAGCAGCAGTTGCGCGATGGGGTCGCGGAAGTGCCCGTCGTAGCCCGCCGAGGCCACGATCGCCTCGGGCTGGTAGCCCGCCAGCGCGGGCAGCACGATCTCGTCAAAGGCGCGGAGGTAGTGGATGTCCTGCGCCTGCGGGGCGAAGGGCAGGTTGATGGTGGCGCCGAAGCCCTCCTCGACGCCGACCTCCTCGGGGAAGCCCGTGCCGGGGAACAGCGGCGCCTGGTGCAGGGAGATGTAAAGCACGTCGCCGCGATGGTAGAACGCCTCCTGCGTCCCGTTGCCGTGATGGCCGTCGAAGTCCACGATGGCCACGCGCTGCGCGCCGTCGCGCAGCAGCGCCTCGGCCGCCAGGCCTGCGTTGTTGAAGAAGCAGAAGCCCATGCCCGTGCCCAGCCGCGCATGATGGCCCGGCGGGCGCACCAGGCACAGCGCGTTGTCCACCGCGCGCTCGTGCGCCGCCCGGGCCGCGTCGATGCACGCGCCGGCCGCCGCGCGGGCGGCATCCCACGTCCCGGCGGTCGCGATGGTGTCGAGGTCGATGTCGCCGCCACCGGACTCCGACAGCTCCCGGACGTAGAGCACGTAGTCGCGGTCGTGCAGCCACTGCAGCTCCTCGAGCGTGGCCGGGCGCACCGGCAGCGCCTGCATCTGCGCGCGCAGGCCGTCCTCGTCGAGCCGCGCGATCGCGACCTCGAGCCGTTCGCGGCGCTCGGGGTGATGGGGCTCGCCGTGATCGAGGAAGATGTCGTCGTAGACCAGGCCGGTCAACAGTCGCCACCCCTGCTGGGCGCGGCATGAGCAGCGCCTCCCATGTGGTGGGTACACGGGAGGCGCCGCTGGTGCGGTCGGGAACGGTCCGCCTTCATAGACACCCGGACCGCGCCGGAGTTGCGCTAACTCACATCCGCCAGGGCCTGCTTGAGGGTCTCGAGCCCGATGCGCGCGTGCTCCGCGGGCTCGGGGTCGAAGTCGAAGACCTCGATCGAGCAGTAGCCCCGGTAGTCGATGTCCAGCAGCGCCCGCATGATCGGGCGGAAGTCCACGTCACCCCAGCCCGGCGCGCGCTGGTTGAGGTCGTTGCAGTGGTAGTGGCGCAGCAGCTCGCCGGTCTCGCGGATCGCCTCGGGCAGGTCGCTCTCGGTCTGCAGGCCCGAGTAGGTGTCGAGAATCACGCCCACGTTGGGCAGGTCGATCTCCCGGCACATCTTCACGACCTCGAGGTGATTGAACAGGAAGTTGTTGTTGGTGCTCGGCGCCAGCGGCTCGATGCACACCTGGAAGTCCTCGGCGCCGGGGAGCGTCGCGCAGGCCACCATCGCCTCCTTGAACCACTCCCAGCAGTCGTGGTAGATCATGCCCTCACCGCGGGAGCGCTGCGCCGGCGAGCCGACCACCTCATAGACCGCGCCGATCTCCAGCCCGAAGCGCACCAGGTCCTGGCAGTAGGCGGTGGTCTTCGCGCGCACCGCCGGGTCGGGAGAGGTGATGTGCAGGCCGCTGGGGCCCACCAGCAGCCAGTGAATGCCCGCCGCCGCCACGCCGGTGTCCGCCGCGGCCTGGCGGATGCGCTGCTTCTGCTCGTCGGTGATCTCCT
The DNA here is from genome assembly GCA_029820295.1 of Candidatus Zipacnadia bacterium. Classification (GTDB taxonomy): domain Bacteria; phylum Armatimonadota; class Zipacnadia; order Zipacnadales; family UBA5352; genus JALGVA01. The sequence goes on along the minus strand of JALGVA010000057.1, from coordinate 12,923 downwards.
GCACCCAGTCGTTGAGCGTAAAGGGGGCGATCTCGAGCGCATCGAAGCCGATCTCGGCCGCGACCTCGAACTGCTGCTCGATCTCCCACTCCTTCATGATCTCATTGCACAGGGCGAACTTCACGGTATCGGCCTCCCAAGGCGCGTGTCTGTCGGTCTCGCGCTACCTTTCGGCGCGCCTCCCGCGCATACCTTCTGCCCCCCGTCGCGGGGAAGCGGATACGCCCGTCTGTGCCGTCGCCATTGCCGTGTGGAGGGGCCGGACCACTGTCCGGCCCGCCGTCCCCATTTCCCGTCGCCGAACGACCCACGCGCCAGCCGGCCGCGGGCGCCGACCGCCCCGCTGCCCCCGCGCCAGCTCCACGGCGTGCCGTCCGGCCGGTTGTGCGTGAAACCGGGAGCGACGGGCGTGCGCCGCAGGCGCGCCCCGGCGCCACGGTTTCGCACGCGCCGTCCCGCCCACGCCGTCCCGCCCCGTGCGCGAAGACGTGATCGCCTCACCGCGACGCCGCCGCGCGCAGCATCAAGTTCTTTGAGGGAGGGGGAGACCGCGCAGCGATCGAGGGAGGGGGCTTTCTTCCAGGGAAGCCCCCTCCCCCACGCCGTCTGCCGTGGCCATGGCCGTCGGCCGTCTCCGTCGCGGAAGGTCCTCTCCCTCCCGCCGCCGAACCTCGCGCCAACTTCGTTGCGGGAGGTCGATCGGTCATGGCTGCGGACGCGAAGCTCGCCGTTGAGGGGGGCACGCCGGTGCGCACTGCGCCCTTCCCGGCGCGCGAGCCCTTCGGCCCTGAGGACCTGGAACAGCTCCGCCAGGTCCTCGACCAGCAGACCGCATTCTTCCCCAGCGGCGCCAAGGTCTACGAGTTCGAGCGGCGCTTCCGCGAACTCTACGGCATCGGCTACGCCACTGCCTCGACCTCCGGCACCGCCGCGATCCACGTGGCGCTGGGCGCGCTCGACCTCGAGCCCGGCGACGAGGTGATCACCACGCCGCTGTCGGACATGGGCACGGTCGCGCCGATCGTGCAGTGCAACTGTGTGCCCATCTTCGCCGACGTGGGCCTGGGCACGCAGATTCTCGAGCCCGAGAGCATTCGCGAGCGCATCACCGAGCGCACGCGCGCCATCATCATCGTGCACTGCTGGGGCCAGGCCGCGGACATGGACGCGATCATGGCCATCGCGCGCGAGCACGACCTGTTCGTCATCGAGGATTGCTCGCAGTCGCACCTCACGCGCTGGCGCGGGCGGCTCACGGGCACCATCGGCGACCTGGGCGCCTTCAGCCTGCAGGACTCCAAGCACCTGCAGTGCGGCGATGGTGGCGTGACCATCACCGACGATGACGACCTGGGCGCGCGCGCCGCGGTCTACGTGGACAAGGGCTGCGACTGGACCGAGGACCGCCAGTACCGCCTCCGCTACGCCTTCATCGCGCCGTGCTACCGCATGACCGAGCTGCAGGGCGCGATCCTGTGCAGCCAGCTCGAGCGCCTCGAGTGGATCGTGGGCACGCGCATGCGCCTGGGCGACCGCCTGGTCGAGCTGCTTGCGGACATCCCCGGCGTCCACCCGCCCGAGCGTATCGAGGGCGCCGAGCACGCCTACTGGCACTTCCCTATCCGCGCCGACGCCGAGGTGCTGGGCATCTCCCGCGACGAGTTCGGTGAGGCGGTGCGCGCCGAGGGCATTCCGCTGGGCGGCGGCTGGATCGGCAAGCCGCTCTACATGTTCGACGCGCTGCTGCACCGCATCGCCTACGGCTCGTCGGACTACCCCTGGGACGCGGGGCGCGATGAGCCGGTGAGTTACTACGAGGGTCTGTGCCCGCAGGCCGAGCGGTCGCTGCGCGAGCTGTGCGTACTCACCCTCAATGAGCGCTGGACCGAGCGCGATGTCGAGGACTGCGCCGAGGCCATCGGCAAGGTCGCCCGCGCCTGCGCCGCGCGCGCCTGACGGAGGTCGGCGATGACCCGCAAGGAGGCGTTCCTGACCGCGCTGCGCCTGGAGACCCCGGACGTCGTTCCGGTCGCCCCGCTCATCCACTCGCGCTACGCCGACCGGCTGCTCGGGCGCGGCGACTGGCGGGCGGTCTTCGAGCTGCACCGGCGGCTCGGCTCCACGGCCTTCCGCGGGCCCATCGGCGTGAGCTACCGCACCAGGGGCGAGAGCCCGTGGCGCTATGAGACGCGTGTGCTGCACGAGGAGGGTACGCGCGTCGAGACCGAGGAGACCATCACCGGGCCGGGCGGGTCCATGCGTGCGGTCGATGTGCGGGGCATGATCCCGCACGACCCGGTGTGCTCCAAGCGCACCGACTACCCGGTGAAGAGCGTCGAGGACTGGGCGATGGTGCGCGCCATCTACGAGGACCAGGTGGCGCGCGCCGCCGGCCCGGCCTTCGACACCGCGGCCGAGGCCTTCGAGGTCATGGGCGAGGACGGCGTGCCCGGCGTCGGGCTGGGCTGCATCTTCCAGATGCTCGGCCACTGGCGGGGCATGCAGGAGCTGCTCTACGACCTCTACGACATCCCGGACGTGATCCGCTCGGTCTCCGAGGTCATGGCCGAGCACTCGCGCCTGGCGGTCGAGGCCTTCCTCGCCTCGCCCAACGAGGTGGCGTGGCTGGACATCTGCTGGGCGACCGGCTCGAACATGAGCCCGGCGATGTTCCAGGAGTGGATCATCCCCGACGTGCGCCGCGTGTGCGAGCAGGTGCGGGCGGTGCCCGGCAAGTTCATCGGCCTCTACACGCTCGGGCGCATCCGCGAGATCATGCCCGCGATGGTGGACGCCGGCCCGCACTTCATCGAGACCTTCGAGCCCAACGAGGGCGACATCTCGCTGCGCGACGCGAAGCGGCTCTATGGCCGCGACGTGTGCATCTGCGGCAACTTCGACTGCGTGATCCTCGCGCGCGGGACGCCGGAGGATTCGCGGCGCGAGGCGCTGCGCTGCCTCGATGAGGCGATGACGGGGGGCGGCTACATCATGGTCTCGGGCGACGAGGTCCCCGCCGATACGCAGTGGGACAACCTGGTCGCCTGGGCCGAGACGGTCGCCGAGTACGGGAGGTATTGACAGCCGCAAGCCGCAAGGTCCAGGCAACGGCGGCGGCCGCGTGGGGGTCAGGTTCCATGCAGAAGCCCGGGGGGCTTCTCTTGGGAGTTCGCTGCGCGAACTCCATCCCGGCCCGGCCGTCTGGTGTCAACGCGACGAACGGCTGGGCTGGCATGGAAGCTGAGCCGGCTGACGCCGGCTCACCCTCCGTACGGCAAACGGCATGACTCGCGCGCCGTCGCCGCACTGCCAAGACGCGCGTAACGCACAGGTTCCGGAGGCGACCACCGCCAACACGCATCATGCGAGGAGCACTCATTGTGAACCACCGCGTCGCGTTCACCGACGTCCGTCAGGTCGAGGTGCGGCCCGCGGAGATGCCCACCCCCGGGCCGGGCGAGATGCTCGTGCGCACCACCAGGACCGCCATCTCCACCGGCACGGAGCTGACCATGCTCATGTCCGACTTCCCCGAGGGCTCGCGCTGGGATGCGATCACCAGCTACCCCTGCTACCCGGGCTACTCGCACGTGGGCGAGGTGGTCGAGGTCGGCGCGGAGGTCGAGGGCTGGCAGGTCGGCGACCGCGTCGCCAGCGGCGGCGGCCACGCGGCGTGGATCACGCTGCAGCCGGGGCAGGCCCATCGCATCCCCGACGAGGTCGATGACGAGGTCGCCACGCTGTGGATGCTCGGGCGCATCGCCTTCAACGGCGTCCGCCGCGCGCAGCTCCACATGGGCGAGTCCGTGGTGGTCTTCGGCCTGGGCATCATCGGCCAGTTCGTGGTGCAGCTCGCACGCCTCGACGGCGCGCGGCCGGTCATCGGCGTCGATCTCTCCCCCATGCGCCGCGAGTTCGCCGAGGTCGGCGGCGTCGATCTGGTGCTCGACGGCGCCGCCGAGGACCTCGCCGAGCAGGTCTCGGTCGCGACCAAGGGCCGCATGGCCGACTGCGTTTTCGAGGTCACCGGCGTGGCGGCGCTGATCCCGCGCGAGATGGACCTGCTGCATCGCCAGGGCCGCATCGTCATCCTGTCCAGCCCGCGCGGCAAGACCGAGTTCGACTTCCACGACTACGTGAACTCGCCCAGCCACACCATCATCGGCGCGCACAACGGCTCCCATCCACCAGTGGCGACGCCCTACAACCCGTGGACGCCGCACCGCAACACCGAGCTGCTCTTCGACCTGATCGCTGCGGGCGAGGTGAAGATCGACCACATCATCACCAACCGCTACCCGTGGCAGGACGCCCCCGCGGCCTACGAGATGCTCATGGCCGACCGCGGCCGGGCGGGCGCGGTCATCCTCGACTGGAGCGCGTGACGCGCGCGGATCGTCCCCCCGAATCGACGCGGCGCCACCCCGATGGCCGGGGCGGCGCCGTGTGCGTTCCGAGCGACTCGCGTCGGCCGCTCGCCTACGGCCAGGCGGGGTCCATCCGGAAGTCGCGCTTGGCGTAGGGCGGCTCGTAGTAACCGTGAGGCACCATTTCGCCGCTGACCCACTTGCAGTGGCCGTCACACAAAGCGTAATTGGAGCCGCCATTGTGCTGCGCATAACGCCACGGGTAGTTCTTGCTGCCCGCGTCGGCCTCATTGAACCATCGGCCGTAGGGAAGCGTTGCCTCCTGCTCCACCACCATGATGATGGAGGCCGGCTCATGGATCCTCGCGAGCTTCACCGGCTGAATATAGCAGAACATGTAGTTCCAGCCGTAGTCCACATCCCTGTACACCCTGACCGAGCCAGAGCCGACCTGACCGTAGATGTAATCGTACTGGCCGCTGGGACACTGGAGTACCTGCTCGTTCTTAAGATACGGTTCGATGGGCACAAACCAGAAGCTGCGTCCCCACGGCTCCAGCAGTTCCTGCACATCACTGCCAAGGGCCACATGGTACTGCATGGGAAGGCGTTCGTCGTAGTCCTGGGCGTACATCAGCACGCCGAGTGCGATCTGCTTGACGTTGCTCAGACAGGAGGTCTGGCGCGCCTTCTCGCGCGCGCGGGCGAAGACCGGGAACAGGATCGCCGCCAGGATGGCGATGATCGCGATCACGACCAGCAGCTCGATCAGCGTGAACCCACGTCTCATGTCAGAGACCTCCAGGCAGAAATAGGATACTGCCGTCGCATTTCCACTGTTTCCTCGACTATTCCTCCCCGTTGTGCAACAAAACCATGCTGAACTACGCACCTTCGTCGTGCGGCCCCAATGAGCCGAGCGCAGAGGCCTTCTCCTGCCGCGGCAGGTGCCGACGTCCGCCGCCAGGAACCTGCGCATCGCCCGAGCACATCCGTCGAGGGAGGGTTCAGTCGTGGGCGATCGCATCAACTGGCTACGCACCGTGTACAGCGACGGCCGCCACAACGCCTTCACCGACCTCAAGCGCTTCGATGGCCGCTGGTACGTGTGCTTCCGCTCCGGCGAGAGCCACGCCAGCATGGACGGCGTCATCCGCGTGATGGCCTCCGACGACCTCGAATCCTGGGAGGAGGTCGCGCTGCTCTCCACGGTGCTCGACGACCGCGACCCGAAGTTCGCCCTCTGGCAGGGGCGACTGTGGGTGCTGGGGCCCACGCGCACTCAGCCCTGGCCGCGCGAGGAGCATCGCGGGCGCGCGGCGTGGCGCTTCCAGAGCGTGGGCTGGAGCACCGCCGATGGCGAGACCTGGTCGGCCGGGATGGTGCTCGAGCCCATCGACCACCGCTTCTGGCGCCCGCGCGAACACGACGGCGCGATGTGGGTCGCGCTGCACTGCACCAACCCGCCCGAGGGCGTGGAAGAGCACTCGGCGCTGTGGCGCTCGACCGACATGATGAAGTGGGAGTTCGTGTCGATGATTCACGAGGGCGAGTACGCCAACGAGACCGATATCGAGTTCCTGGCCGACGGCACGCTGGTCGCCTTTGTGCGCCGCGAGGAGGCCGGCGGCGCGGGCACGCCCTTCAAGACCGCGCGCCCGCCCTACGTGGCGTGGACCCGGCACGACCAGCCGCTGGACGTGCGCGGGCCGATGCTCGGGCAGGCGGATGGGCGCCTCTACGTGGTGGGCCGCTACCTGGAACCGAAGCCGGAGGAGGAGGGCGGTGGCAGCTATCGCGACACGCGCCTCTATCGCGTGGGGGACGACTGGCAGCTTGAGGAGCTGCTGGTACTGCCCGAGCCTGAGTGGGCGACGCCCCGCGCGGGCGACAATTCCTACGCGGGCTATCACTACCTCGGCGATGGGGAGCTGCTGCTGAGCTGGTACTCGGGGGACTCCGAGGACCGCGCGGACATCTTCATGGCGTCCATCGACATCTCGTAGCCGACGGTGCCGTCACGGCCGTGGCCGTTGTGCCCCCGACGCCCCCGGTCGCTTGCGACCGGTCGCCGGAACGGCTGCGAAGCAGCCGGAGGGGGGGAGGAGGCCGTTCGGCGTCGCTTGCGGCTGCCGTCTACCGCAGCCTTCGCACACTCACCGACCAGTCCACGATGTCCACCGAGGCCTTGTCCTCGTCGCTCCACGGGCCTTCGAGGGTGTCGTCGTCGGCCTGCTCGCGCCCGAGCACATCGCCGTTGCGCACCGTCTGGAACTGGTCGGTCACCACTGGGAAGTGATCGTTGCCGCGCCGGCCGAGGGCATCGTAAGTGTTCTGGTCGGGGTTGACCACCGTGGGGTCGAAGATCAGCTCGGTGGTTGCGATGAAGTTGATGCTGATGTCGTCGATGTCCGCCCCGAGCTGCGTGAGGTCGAGGGTCACGCGCAGCGAGCGCCCGCCCTGGGGCAGCGTCGACTCGTAGGGGAAGCCCAGCGACTGCCCGACCGCATCGGGCAGCAGGCGGATGCGCGCCGTCCCCCCGACCACCAGGTCTCCGGTGCGGATGGTCATGCCGGGGATCGGCCCGGCGGCGAGCGCCGCGTTGTTGTTCGCGGGCAACTGCGCCTGCGCCGTGCGCACCGCGCCGATGCCCTCGGGCGTGAAGCGGTCGGTGACCTGCGCGGTGGTGGGCGCGATCTCGATGCTCTGCGCGCCCGACCGGTCCGGCCCGGCGGCGAGCGTCAGCGTCAGCCCCAGCGCGTCCAGCGAGTCGGCCGCCAGCGCCACGCCGCCGGCGTTGAGCGCATCGACCTGTGCCTGCTCGGCCGCGGTCAGCGCCCGGCCGCCGCTGGCTGCGGGCGTCCACGTCACCGAGCCCGCCACCGTCTCCCCCGCGGCGTTGGCCTCCAGCGCCAGCGTCCCGGCGGCCTGGAAGCCGTCATTGGCGACCGCGGCGACCGCCCCGGCGCCGGTAACGGTTGCGGCGCCCAAGTCCAGGGCATCGACGGTGATGTCATGCACCCCCGCGTCGGTGCTGTCGGGGGTGCCGCCCACGCCGATGATGCCACCGCCGGCGGTGACCAGCTCCGGCTCGAGCTGCGCGCGGAACAGCTCGTAGCGGCCCTGGTGGTACTCGACGTAATGCGTGAACGAGCCGGTGCCCCAGCCGTTGCCCCAGTTGGGCCCGGCGGCGACGGCCACCGGCCCGTCCTCGCCGAAGTCGTTGTCGGCGTCGAGCGCGATGTAGTAGTAGAACGCGTCGCGCACCGGCCCGCCAAAGGTCACCAGGAAGTCGATGACCACCTCCGGCACCACCGGCGCCTCCTCACCCCCACGCGCGCACCCCGTCAGCGGCAGCGCCAGGGCGATCGCCAGGGCCGCCGCCATCAACCGGTTCATCGCGTTCCACCACCCGCAGCCATCGTCTCAGTCCTCGATCCGCCCGCGGATGCGCGCCACCAACTCCTGCGGGTTCTCGACCACCGCGCGCTCGACTTCGACGCGGCTCAGCCCCGCCAGCCGCGCCAGCCGCCGCGCCTTCTCCTCGGTCAGTAGTCCGTCGGGCGTATGCCCGTCGGAGTTGACCAGCAGCTTCGCCCCCGCCGCCAGCGCCACCGCCGCCACCCGCCCGTTGCCCAGCGAGTGCCCGTCCTTGGCGCTCAGCTCCAGGAACACGGCGTTCTCGGCCGCCAGCCGCGCCTCCTCCTCGGTCAGGTCGCCCGGGTGCGCGAGGATGTCCACGTCCGCGCACGACACGGCGGCCAGGTTGGTACCCGGCTCCACCGGCTCCACCGGCGACTGCCCGTGCACGATCACGAAGGCCGCGCCCATGCGCCGGGCGTCGGCCGCCAGATCGCCCACCGACGCCGCCGGTACGTGCGTCAGCTCCACCCCCGCGAACGCCGCGAAGCCCCAGTGCTTCTGCGCCAGCGCGCAGTCACGCCGCACCTCGCGAATCACTCGCCCCATGGTGCTGGCCGAGGTGTGATCGGCGATACCCAGCGCACCGTAGCCGTTGACGATGCAGCGCCGGATCAGCTCCATCGGCAGCAGCACGCCGTCGCTGAGCGTCGTATGCGTGTGAAAGTCGTAAACCATCGGCAGACCATCCTTGAGCGACGTGCTACGAACTACGAGCAAACGGCAACGGCCCACGCCAACAGCCCATGCCGACAGCTCACCGCAACGACGCACCGCCGCCGACGTCTTGCCGTACGGAGGGGCCGCTGCGGGCGCCGCAGGCGCTCGGAGTGACGCCTGCGCGACTTCGGTGCGCGGGCGTCAGGTTCCACCCCGGCCCGTCGTTCGCCCTGCGCGCCACCAACCGCCCGGATGAAGCCGCGCGCACGTGCGCAACTGCTCCCTATATCTCGCCCAGCAACCATTGGATGGCGCGCCGCAGGAGCATGCGCATCGGCTCGGGCGCGCGGCGCTCGTCGTCGCGCGGGCGCAGCAGCTCGCCGTCGATGACCACGATGCGCCCCTCGCCCGACTGCCACGCCGACGCCGCCGGCCGCCCATCCACCGTCACCAGCGTGTCGGTCAGCGGCGCCCAGATCTGCATCCCGCCCGGCACCCGCAGCTCCTCCTCCAGCCCCAGCCCCGCGGTGATCGCGTGCGGCGCCAGCGCCACCCCGCCGCCCGGCCGATTGAGCGTGGTCGCGATGGGCAGCCCGGTCAGCAGGTCGTTGAAGCCGATCATCCGCCGCTGCGAGCGCGCCTGCGCGTGGCCGATGAACAGCAGCCGCCCCCCCGCGGCGAAGAAGCGCTCGACCGCCAGCGGCTCGGCGAACTCCACGCTCTCGCGCCCCGAGCCCACCACCAGCATCCCCGCGCGCGCGAGCTGCTCCTCCGTGATCACCGGCTCGCCCTCCTGGACCCGCGGCTCGTCCACCTCCAGATCCGCCCGCTCCAGCTCGCGCAGCAGGCGGTCGCGGATCTGCGGCCAGCCGTCGCCCTCCTCGGGCACATCCAGCAGCGCGCCCATGCGCGCCGGCGCCCCGACCGGCCCCGGCTCCGGCAGATCGCCCCAGATGGGGCCCTCAAGCCGCGCCGGCACCGGCCCGGCCGGCGTCTCGGCTGCCGCGCCCTCCCCCGCCCGCGCCGCCCACAGTACCGCGTCGATCAGTACGTCGCGCACCGCCGGCCGCGGACTGTCCTGATGAAGCTGGTCGAAGACCATCGACTCATCGACGATGACCGCGCGGCCCAGCGGGCCCCAGTCGAAGGCCATGGCGATCGCCCGCCCCCCCACCTCCGCCAGCGGGCTGCCGCCCACCCCCGAGATGGTCACGCCCGGCGTGACCGCCCCGATCGCCTCCGCCCCCTCGGTCAGCGGATGCTCCTCCCACGAGGCGTAGCCCGAACCGCCGTCGGCCTCCTGCACGTTCACGTCCAGCGGCCCCAGCAGCGAGCGCGCGCGCTGGATGTGCGCCTCGCCCGCGCCCACCACGTAGACCAGCCCGCGACCGCTGCGCACGTGCGCGCGAAGTTGCTCAATCTCCAGCCCGTCGCGCTCCGGGTTCGACCACGTGACGATCGCCGCCGCCGGCTCCTCGAGCGCCGGCCCCTCCTCCGCCTTCGGCCAGCTCGCGGTCACCGCCTCGCCCACCAGCGCCTGCGTCAGCCATCCCCCCAGGCTGAACTGTGGCCCGGTGGTCGGCAGATCGAGCCGCACCGGCGGCCCGTCGTCCTGCGCGCCGCACACCGCGGCGAGCGCCAGCACGGCCGCGCACACAAGCACCGCCGGCCTTGGTCGCCGGTCACGCGACATGCGCATCACCTCTGCCTTGGACTTCGCCGCCGCGCCTCAGGTTCCCACCGCGCACGGCTCCCCGCTCTCCAGCGACCGGTGGATCGCCAGCGCCACCGCCACCGCCGAACGCGCATCCTCCGCCGAGATCGCCGGCTCGCGATCCGCCACGATGCACTCGGCGAAGTGCTCGAGCTGCCTGCGCAGGCCGCCGTGGCCCCGCCCGTGCATCTCGATCCAGTACACGATGTCCATGCGCTTCGCCCGATCGGTCGAGTGCTGCTCGAACTCCTCGCCGCCCACCCGCGCCGCCACCCGCCCGGCGGTGCCGACCACCTCCAGCCGCGCGTCCAGCGAGTTGGGCGAGCCCTCAGGGATTACCCAGCAGGTCTCCAGCACCCCGACCGCCCCGCCCTCCAGCCGGAACACGGTCATGATCGTGTCATCGGCCGGGATGTCGGCCAGCACCTTGCTGGTCGCCTCGGCGTACACGCGCGTGATCCGCTCCCCGGTGATCCACTGCACCAGGTCGATGTCATGCACGCCCAGGAACATCGCCACCGAGGTGCGCGGGCCGATGCGCCGCCCCGAGGGCACGATGTTATTGCGCCGCGCGAACACCTGCACCGCCTCGCCGATCTCCCCCGCCCCCACCGCATCGCGGCAGCGCACGTAGCGCGGGTCGAAGCGGCAGATGTGCCCGGTCATCAGCTTCACGTCCGCCTCCGCGCAGGCGGCGATGATCGCGTCGCAGTCCTCCAGCGTGGTCGCCAGCGGCTTCTCCACGAGCACGTGCCTGCCGGCCTGCGCCGCCGCCACGCACGCGTCGCGGTGCGACTGATCGTCCGTGCACACGCTCACCAGCTCCACGCCCTCGGCGCCCAGCGCCTCCTCCAGGCCGCCCGCCGCCGCGCAGCCGAGCTGCTCGGCGACCTGCGCCGCGCGCTCGGGTACGAGGTCGTAGACGCTCACCAGCCGCGTGGTGGGCAGCTCCGCCCACACCTGCGCGTGCCGCTCGCCCATCATCCCCAGCCCGATCACCGCCGCACCGAGTTGCTCCGCCATCTCACTCTTCCTCTCCGATCTCCTCGTCGTCCGCCGCCCGCTCCTCGCTGGCGGCGGCCAGGTAGTCCATGATGCTACGCGCCGCGCGCAGGCGCTCGCGCCAGCTCCGACGCCACCCCCAGCCGTGCGCCCTCCGCGCGCACCTCACCATCGACGCACATGCGCACGAACCGACGCCCGAACACAATACGCTCGCAGCGGCCGATAAACGCGCACACCTGCCCGTCGAAGTCGGCCATCACGCGCCCGCCGGGCGCCTTGAAGGCAATGCCCGCCTGGTTGGGCCGCGCCAGGAACTCGAAGAGCCCGTCCTCGCTGGCGTTCGCCGAGCGCAGCCGGTCGCTGCGCCTCACCCAGAAGCGCGCCTCGACCTCGTTCGGCACGCGCTCCTCCGCCAACCGCCGGTTGCTGCGGGTCTCCTCTGCACACACCCGCGCCTCAGTCTCCGCGCCGTGCTCGGGCTCCACCACCGTCAGGATGTCCACGTCCGACAGCGGCCACACCGTGCCCCGCGGCGCCGTGCCGATCACCGCCGCCCCGATGACCCCGGGCAGCCGCGCGAAGCGCTCCCCCTCCTCGGCCGCCAGCCGCTCCAGCCGCCCGCGCCAGTCGCGCAGGATCAGCTCGGGCGTCTTCCACTCGTCCCGGGGCTCGCCCCACTCGATGGCCATCGCAGGCCCCCGGTCGGCGCATCACCGCGGCGGGTCGACCGCTCGGCTCCCGTGATCCCACCGGTCACCGCAGCGGATCGGCAAGGTAGGCCGCCAGCACGCGCCCGCAGTTGGCGATCGCCTCGAACTGCGCCATCTCGTAGCCGTGCGTGTTCTCCGTCGGGAAGGCGATGCACGCCGCCCTGCCGATCGCCCCCGCCTGGTGCGCCACGCTCGCGTCCGAGCCGAAGGTGCGCAGGATCGTCCGCTGATGCCCGCAGCCCAGCTCATCGCCCAGCGCGCACAGCCGCTCGCAGATGCTGCGCGTGTAGATGAAGCGGTCCTTGAAGATCACCACCGGCGCGGGCGTCATCTCGATGTCATACTCCGGCGCCACCGGCCCCACCTCGACCGCGATCATCGTCTCCACCGGCAGGTGGTGCGCGACAAACTGCCCGCCCGAGCAGCCGCCCTCCTCCGCCGACGTGATCGCGATGTACACGTCCACCGGCGGCCGCTCGCCCTCGCGCAGCAGCTTCGCCGCCAGCAGCGACGCCGCCACCGCCCCCTTGTCGTCCAACCCGTAGCCGCACACGCGCCCGCCGAAGTACATCGGCGTCTTGCGCGAGCGCGCCACCAGCGCCCTACTGCCCACGCGCACCCCGCGCTCCTCCAGCTCCTCGCGCGACAGGCCGGTCACCACGCGCGAGATCTCCCAGCTCATCGGCGTACTCGTCTTGGCGGCGTTAATCTCGGACGAGCGGGCCGACACGTGCGTGCTGCCCACCGACAGCACCCCGGTCACCACCTCGTCGCCCAGCAGGTCGAAGGGGCCCTCGCCGTAGCGCCAGGCCTGCATCCCCCCCAGGTCCTCGAGGCGCACGCGCCCATCCTCCTCGATGCGCTCGACCACGCAGCCGATCTCGTCCTTGTGCGCCGCCACCACGATTGCGCCCTCGGCCGACTCGCCCGCGATCTTCCCGATCAGGTCATCGTGCGCGTCGCTCCACACGTCGTCGCAGTAGTCCTCGAGGTAGGGCCGCGCCGCCTCGGCCATCTCCTCCTCCTGCCCCGGCGGCGAGTGCGTCA
>JALGVA010000212.1 GCA_029820295.1 Candidatus Zipacnadia bacterium | reverse complement strand
GCTGTGCGCCATGTGGCGCGACGACACGCTCTATGACGAACAGCTCCACCAGACCAACCGCCTGCGCGCCGCCGCCTGAACCAATCGCACTACACTCTTGACATACACAGTCCGTACGACGCACGACGACGACTGAGCAGCTACCTCAACCCCACCCGCCCGACCACGAGCACGCCCCTCTCGCTCGGACGGAAGCGGCGATCGAGGTTCTGGACGCGCAGCTCGTTGCGCCCGTCGCGCCACAGGCCACTCAGGTCGAAGCGGAAGGTCGGGCGGTAGTCGAGCGTGTCATACCTCCGCCCCGCCGACTCGCTGACCTCGAAGTCGGTGTCGTATTTCACCCGCCAGGCCCCCCACCTCCTCGTCGAAGGCCGCCAGCGAGGCGTAGCCATCGTGGTAAGGGCTGCGGATCAGCGCCGGTCGATCGGGCGCGCGCCCGGGTCCAAGCAGCTCCCCGTTGAAGTGCAGGCGCATCACCGGCAGCAGCCCGTTCTCCATCGAGTAGTCCACCCGCACCAGCAGCTCCAGCGTCTGCTGGTCGCCGCGCGGGAGCACCAGCGTGGTCGAGGATTCCTGGGGCACCCGGAAGCCCTCGGTCATCGCCGCCGCGACCTCGTCCGGGTCCTCGATCACCCGGTCGGTCGCCTCGATCTCTCCGAGCCGCTCCCGCAGATACGCGATGAAGTCGCCCCACATCTCGCGCGCCATGGCCTGGCGCGCGACATCGTGCGCGGCCGTCGCCGCCGCCAGCGCATCCTGCAGCGCCGCACGGGTCACGCCGCGCTGCTCGAGGTCGAGGGCGATGCGCAGGAACTCGCGAGCGTCGGGCGCCGAGTCGAACCAGCCCGCCAACGGCCCGTCGGCGAAGTCATCGAGCGTGGCGTGCGGATCGTCGAGGAAGAAGCTCCACGCCGCGTAGAACAGGCGCATGGTCATGATCGACGCCGGGTCCTCGCCGTAGGTGACGAGGCCCAGGAAGCCCGCATCGGCGGCGCGGCGGCAGACGTCCCGGATGTGCGCGGTGAACAGGCCGTGCACCGAGCACGTGGACTTGTTGCCCCAGTGCAGGTAGCCGATGTTGCGCGTGGTGGGCGGGCGCAGGCCGTCGGGCCAGGCCGCGTCGCTGACCATGCCGGTGAGCGTCCACTGGCAGATGATATCCTCGGGAACCAGCTCCACCCAGGCGGGCGGCTGCGCGGCCATGGCCGGCGTGAAGCCCGTGTAGGTCGCGTAGCTCAGCCACGCATCGGGCGCGATCTCGTGGGACAGTTCGGCCACCGGCGCGGTGGAGATCGCCATGTCCTTGTAGTAGGGTTCGGCGTCGCCGGGGATGGCCGCGCGGGCGCGCCGGCAGTCATCGCAGTGGCAGACGAAGAAGTCGCCGATCTCGAAGTTGATGCCGCCGATGTCGAAGGTCTCGAACAGCCAGCGGCAGCCGTCCTGCAGCCATTGTACGTTGGCGGGCTTGCTCGGGCACAGGGCATTGCGCGGGGTGCCGTCCTCGCCGATGGCGCGCACCTCGGGGTGCTCGCGCAGCCAGGTGGTCACGTTGTACCGGTGGTCGCCCTGGAAGTAGCAGCCCTCATAGCCGCTGGTGCCGACGCCGGGGATGATGCGGATGCCACGGGCGTTGGCGTAATCGCAGATATGCTGCGCGGCCTCGACGCCGCCGTGGGCGTCGCGCAGGAAACCCCAGATGATGATGGCGTTGAACGAGGTGTGCTCGTGCACGTAATCGATGAGTCGGCGGTAGTCATCGACGAACTCGTCGGCGCTCTTGGTGTAGCTGCCGCCGCCCATGACCACGCCGCCTGGCGTGCGCCCTGACCAGTCCATGCGGTGATCCCACGTCCACAGGTAGCGCTGCTCGAAGCCGTCGGCGGCCGTGAACGCGCCTGTGACGCAGAGGGCGATCAGGCACAGGGGGGCGATGCGGCACGGTCGGGTCATCTGCGCTATCCTCCGACGCAGCGGGGTGGCTGTCGAGTGCTCCATCGCTCCGTGGCGGCGGCGCCCCCGCCGCCGAGCCGTCGCCGTTCGCCTCCGCCCACCATCACTGCACGTTGTCCCGCAGGTGCTCGGCCACCGTCGCCACCGTCGCCACCCAGACATCATCCCGGTGGCGATCCAGCCAGTCGAGCATCTTGTCGAACTCACTCTGGGCCGTCCCCAGCCGCGCCCCGCCGATGTGGTGCATGGTCAGGATCAGCCAGCGCCCGCGGCGCAGGTTGAGGTCCATCAGCCCCACGATCTGCTCGCCGCGCATGTGCTCGATGGGCGTGGACCACAGGCAGGCCAGGTCGCAGTTGTGCGGGGAGTTGCTGAAGCCGTACTCGCCATAGCCGCGCCCGGCTATGAAGTGGCGCGCGATGACGGGCACGTAGCTCTGTCGGCCCTCGCCCATGCCCACGTGCGTCATGTAGCACGGGTAGGCGAAGCTGCGTTCGGCGCGCGGGAACAGCTCGCCCAGCCGTCGCTGCGCCTCCAGCACATCGGCCTCGATGTCGTCGAGAGTCATGCTCTCGAGCCCGGGCGCGCCGGGCTCGTCGTGGAAGTTGCGCGAGCAGGTGTGGCCGACGGTGTGGTTGCCGATCTCGTGGCCGGCCTCGTGGACGCGCACCCACGGCTCGAGGCGCTCGCGCCAGTCGTCGCGGCCGCAGGAGAGGTAGAAGGTGCCGCGGAAGCCGCGGTCTTCCATCTCGGGCGCGGCATAGTTGAGCTGCGTGTCATTGCCGTCGTCGTAGGTCAGCGAGACCGCGGCCCGGCAATCCTCGGGCCAGGCGTCGAAGTTGATCTGCGACATTGCGCGCCTCCTGGACGATGCTCCGCACGTCGCCGGTGTGTTCGCCCGAAGGGGGCGGGGGTCCTTTGCCGTTGCCGTTCCGTGGCACGCACACTCCTGTGCGTGCGCCGTTCCGGGCGTGCGTCGGAGGCAACGGCGAACGCCCGGCGTGCTGCAAGCCCCCGCCCTACAGCGGCAACGACACAGGCCGGCGCGGGGGCCGACCTCTCCAACGACGACGGCAAGGACCGGGGCTGTGAGGTCCGCGGGCGAAGGTATCCTCACCCGCGCGTTGAAATGCCTCCGCCCTTCGGACGGCGCGGGCGGCGGGGTCCGCGCCGGGGAGGCCGCACATCCTGGCATCGGGGAACCGTCAATGACCTCGCGCGAGCGCATCGCGGCGGCGTTACGCCACGAGCAGCCCGACCGCGTGCCTGTTGATCTGGGCGCGTCCGAATCCTCAGGCATCATGGGCGTCGCCTACAACCGGCTCAAGGAGCACCTGGGCCTCGGCGGCCGCACGCAGATCTACGACCTCAGCCAGATGATCGCCAAGGTCGAGGAGCCGGTGCTGGACCTGATCGGCGCCGACGCCATGCCGCTGCTCATCGAACCGCGCCGCTGGAAGTCGTGGACGCTGCAGGACGGCTCGCCCTGCGAGATCGCTGAGGGCCTCGAGATCACCGAGTACGAGGGCGGCTGGGCGACACTGCGCGATGACGGCACCCCGGCGGCGCGCTGCCCCGCGGGCGGATGGTACTTCGACCCGGTGAACCCGCCGCTGGCCAACGCCGAACGCCCCTCCGACATCGAGGCGGGCATCGAGCACCTTGAGCGCTTCGACTGGCCCGCCTACAACGATGAGAGCTACGACGACCTCGCCGCCAAGGCCCGCTGCCTGCATGAGGAGACCGATCGCTGCATCGTCGCCAACCTGTGGGTGCACGTGTTCGCGGCCGGCCAGATCCTGCGCGGCTTCGAGAACTTCATGGTTGACCTGGCGGGCAACAAGCCGCTGGCGCACCACCTCATGGGCCGACTGGTGGACTGCTATGCCCGGCGCGTCGAGCACTACGTCGAGGCGGTCGGCGAGCACGTGGACGTGATTCAAGTCAACGATGACCTCGGCGCCCAGACGGGCCCGCAGCTCTCGCCGGCGCTCTACCGCGAGATGGTCAAGCCCTACCACGCGCGCCTGTGGGGGCTGATTAAGCAGCTCTCGGGCAAGCCGCTGCTGCTGCACTCGTGCGGCTCGATCCATGCGCTGCTGCCCGACCTGATCGAGATCGGCGTGGACGCGATCAACCCGGTGCAGGTCTCGGCGGCGAACATGGACGGGGCGCTGCTCAAGCGCGAGTTCGGCCGCGACCTGACCTTCTGGGGCGGCGGCTGCGACACCCAGCGCGTGCTCGGGCGCGGCACCCCCGAGCAGATCCGCGACGAGGTGCGCCTGCGCGTGGCCCAGCTCGCCGAGGACGGGGGCTTCGTCTTCTGCCAGGTTCACAACATCCAGCACGACGTCCCGCCCGAGAACATCATGGCGATGTACGAAGCATTGGCGTAGCGACGAGCTACGGGCTACGAGCTACGAGCAAACGGCTAACAGGCAACGGCGGTTGTCGTTCCGTGCCACGGGCACTCCTGCCCGTGGGCCGTTCGAATGCCGATCACGGTCAGGGGGAGCAGCCATGACCTGCAAGGATGCCTCAGCCCGAATCCTCCAGGATGCGGGGGAACCACTCCACTACTCGGAGATAGCCCGGCGCATCCTCAAGCGAGGACTGTGGCGGACCTCGGGCACCACTCCCGAGCAGACTGTGTCGGCAACTCTCAGCCAGGATGTCAAGAAGGCCGGCGGAGCCTCCGTCTTCGCGCGCCTGGGTAACGGCATGTACGGCCTCAGGTGCTGGGAGGACGGGGGGCCGGCGCGGCCTGATGTGCCACCAGACGCCGAGTCGGCTGCCGGTGCCCGCCGCGCGACGCACTCATTCACGGACGCTGCCGAGCTTGTGCTAAAGGCGTGCGCTGATCGGCAGCCGATGCACTATCGCGCCATCACAGACGCCGCCATCGAGCAGGGCCTGGTCGCGACGTCGGGCAAGACACCTGAGGCAACCATGTACTCGGTCATCTACCAGGAGATCGAGCGCAAGGCGGCGCGGGGAGAGCAGCCTCGGTTCATACTACACGGGCAGGGCTTCGTCGGCCTCACGGAGTGGATGGGAGAAGGTCTGGCCTTCGAGGTGGAGCGCCACAACCGAGACGTTCGAACGCGACTGCTTGAGCAGCTAATGGAGATGGCCCCGGAGCAGTTCGAGGGCACCGTCGCGCGGCTGCTGGTCGCTCTCGGCTTCGAGGACGTTGAGGTGACTTCGCGGTCCGCAGATGGCGGAATCGACGTTCGGGGCGTCCTGGTGACGGGGGAAGCGGTCAGAACCAGGATGGCGGTTCAGGTCAAGCGGTGGAAGCGCAATGTCCAGGCCCCAACGGTGCAGCAGGTAAGGGGCAGCCTGGGTGCGCACGAACAGGGCCTCATCGTCACAACGAGTGACTTCAGCCGCGGTGCAAGAGACGAGGCCGAGCGCTCTGACGCGACTCCCGTGGGCCTGATGGACGGCGAACTCATGGTCGCGCTCATGGTCGAGCACGGAATTGGTGTGCGGAAGAACGAGGTAGCCATCCTGACTCTCGACGATGTTGGTTCCGAGCAGGAGTAGACGTTGACCACGGACGCCTGCTCCGCAGGGGCTGGGCCGTTCGCCAGGGAGGCACCCACCCATGCCCGACGAGCCGCTCCGCATCATGGCCTTCGGCGCGCATCCCGACGACTGCGACCTGCGCTGCGGCGGGATGGCGATGAAGTACCGCGCGCTCGGCCACGCAGTGAAGTTCGTCTCGGTCACCAACGGCGACACGGGCCACCACGAGATGGGCGGCGGCCCGCTGGCGCGCCGGCGTTACGCCGAGACCCAGGCGGCCGCGCGCGTGGCCGACATCGAGTACGAGGTCTTCGATATCCACAACGGGGAGCTGGAGCCGAACCTGTGGGTGCGCAAGATGGTCATCAAGGCCATGCGGGAGTTCCGGCCCGACCTGGTCATCTGCCACCGCGCCTGCGACTACCACCCCGACCATCGCGCCGTGGGCGTGCTCGCCCAGGACGCGGTCTTCCAGGTGACCATCCCGAACGTGCTGGCGCTCACGCCCGAGCTGCCCGCGCCGCCGGTGCTGGGCTACGCGTATGATCGCTTCACCGACCCCACCCCCTACGTGCCCACCGTGGCCATCGACACCGATGATGTCTTCGAGCGCAAGGTGGACATGGTGCACTGCCACGAGTCGCAGATGTACGAGTGGCTGGTGCGCTTCTCGGAGGCGCCCGAAGGCGAGGCGGAGCGCCGCGCATGGCTGCGCGAGCGGCTGGCGCAGCGCTTCGGCAACCAGGCCGACGACACGCGCGAGTGCCTCGTGAAGTGGTACGGTGAGGAGCGCGGACAGGCCGTGCGCACGGCCGAAACGGTGATGATCTCGGAGTACGGGACAGTTCCGAACGAGGACCGCCTGCGCGAGCTGTTCCCGTTCTTCCCGTGATGCGACCGGCGCCGCCGTGCGTCTTCGCCGTGCCGACAGGGAGGCCCGAGCATGGTCTTCGACGCCGATCAGAAACAGGCGCTCTTCGACGCGATGTGCGCGATGCCCACGGTGGACGCGCACGAGCATCTGCACCCCGAGCCGATGCGTGTCGGGCGCACCGTGGACATCTTCCTGCTCTTCCACCAGTACCTGCGCGTGGACCTCACGCTCGCGGGCATGCCGCCCGCCGATGTCGAACTGCTCGATGACGAGCACGCGCCGCTGGACCGCAAGTGGGAGGCGCTGGCGCCCTATCTCGATCTGGTGCGCACGGGCGCGATCTGTCAGCCGCCGCTGGCGGCGCTGCGGCGCTTCTTCGGCGAGGACGACCTGACCGCGGATAACTACGAGCGCGTCTCCGAGCAGATGCGCGCCCACAATACGCCCGGGGTGTACGAGCGCTGCCTGCGCGAGGCGTGCAATATCGTGCTGGTGCTCAACCAGAACCGCACGATGTGGCAGACCGACCTGTTCCGGCCGATCCTGCCCGCGCCGCGCTTCACCGGCGGGCGCACGCGCGAGAGCCTCATCGAGGGCTGCGCGCAAGACGAGTGCGATCCGCCCGGGACGCTCGCGGCCTACGTCGAGCAGATGCACGAGCGCGTGCGCCGGCACAAGGCAGCGGGCATGATCGGCGTGAAGGGCCACGGCTTCCGCTACGTCCCGGGCGACGCCGAGTCCGCCCGCCCGGCCTACGACCGGCTCATGGGCGGCGACCCGCGTCCGGATGACGGGCTGGTGGCCGAGGCGTACCTGCGCGACGAACTCTACCGGCTGTGCGGCGAGATCGACCTGGTGGCCGTGCAGCACACGGGCGTGTGGGCGGGGATGGGCTCGGACGTCCGCAGCATCCCCCC